>NZ_BLRZ01000033.1 GCF_013281975.1 Candidatus Hakubella thermalkaliphila
ACTTGAATTTCTCTTTCAAGCCAAATTTATTTAAAATCTCCTCAAGCTTTTTTCGATCGACATCTGTCTGTTCAAGAAGTTTTTCAATCTTTTCTATATCCTTTTTTCTTCCTGCCCTTAAAAGTATCGCTATCAGATATTCAGGTGTAATTACTTTAGCTTTTATTCCCTCATATTCTATCACTTTGGCATTTCCCACCGCTTCTTTTTCAAGTTCATCCGCAGGAATAAATTGAACCGGCACTCCCCCTATAACAATATGTTCACCCTTCCGGGAATATCCTTTGGATTTAAGATGATTAAACATAGGGGAAAGCAGAATTAGATTTTTTTCATCTGCCCTTTCTACTGAAATAATAAACACATCTAAATCATAGGTAAGAAAAGGCTCAATATAAAATAATGCAGCAATACCACCACCTATTGCATAATCAATAATTAATCCTTTATCTTTCAATTCATTTATAACCTTCAGTGTCTCTCTCATCTAACTTCCCATCAACCTTTTAAACTCCGGCTCAATGTATCTGATTTCTACTGTATGTTCGTCCCGTGAGATAATTTTTAATCTCTTCGGGTTGAATTCCTCGAAGCTTGCTTCGTAAGCTTTTTGTTTGAAGTATTCTTTAGATACCCCGCAGCTTGCTGCGGGGAGGTTCATTTGCTTACAAATCACCCATGCGCCGTAGCGCACCACGTCGCATGAAAATTGCAGGTTATTTTCAAGGGAGAGCAAGGGTCTTAGCGGATTTTTTCTTTTTTTCGGAAAACAATCATATCGCAGGCGTCGCAAGGGCTTTTTATCTCTTGACCTTGACCATCTCCCTCTTGGCCCTGGATTCTGCCGGCAACGAGTCTTCTGGAGTTGCGATATAACTCATTATTCCAAATGTCCTTAAAGCTTTCTTTTTGTATATTCCCAAAGTCATTTTCTGGATAACCAGTCATATGAAACGAACAGCAGGGAGAAACACCTCCGTCCCAGTTTATTACGGCTGTCCTATAGAGCCAGGAACAGGATGAACTTGTGTTTAATATCTGTTTTTCATGGCCATCAGTTCTGTAGTAACTATATTGCTCCTTTCTGGGCACCCATCTTTCCAGATCCTCTTTGGTGATTGGCTCGATAAAACTGAAAGGAGAAAATCTGATCACATCAACTCCCAATTTTCCAGCGATTTCTTTAGCCTCCTCGATTTCATTTTCGTTGTGTCTCATCACCAAATATTGCCATTCTATAATAGGATAGTTCTTTCCCATTTTTTCCCTGGCAGTTGTGATCATCCTTATTGTATCTATCACTTTTTCAAAATTGCCCCCCACCCGGTATTGTTGATAGCTTTCCTGGCTTGTTCCATCTAGAGAGACAATTAGATGCTCCAGGCCTGATTCGATGAGTTTGTCTATGGTCTTTTCATCCAGGAGGTTAAGATTGCTGCTGATGGAGACTCCAATATTTCTATCGGAAGCATACTTAATCATCTTAATAAGATCTCGTGCTATAAAAGGCTCTCCCTGTCCGTACAATAATATGCGATAGCAATATTCTCCCAGTTCGTCGATAACCTTTTTAAATGTCTCGAACCTCATCTCTCCAAACCTTCTTTGGCCCAGCCGTTTGCCGGTAGGACACATGGGACAGTGGAGGTTGCAAGCGTTGGAGGGATCGATCTTTAGGATATATGGATATCCCCTGACCCATTCTTTTTTTAACCGCATTTGGGCTTCGATCAGACAGAGGTTTCTAAATTTTTTCCAGGTATTATGCCTGATGAAAGAATAAAAGAAAGATTTTAGCCGGGTTATTTCACCGGGCACTCTAACATTGAGGGTAAAGTCCATTTATCTCTCCTATCCTGAAAATAGGTTTTTCATTCTTTCGTGGTGCCGCTGTAGGCGGCATGAGTGACTTGTAACCAGATGTTCAAAAACTTTTCCTGGCGGGGCTGCCTTCCCCCGCCCCGCCATTAATAATAACGCATCTGGATACATTGGTACATAACCCAAAACTAGCTTTGGAAAGCTCGTGGCACCCTCCCCTCATTGAAAAGAGAGGGAGTAGAGGGTGATTTTTTCTGCGAGAAGAAAGGCCTCTTGGTTTAAGATTTTAAGATGGGTATAATACCTTCATAGATGGTAAGCCATCACGGGGGAGTTCGAGCCGCGCGATATACTGGATTACGGCTTGATTAAGTCTATCGCCATTTTGGGAGCAATATCTTGGCCTTCGAAGAACACAAAAGAATAAAGATTCTGTTTTTCCATCATGGTGGCACCATAGGAGGAGCCCCCCTTTCTCTTTTGTATCTAATCCAAAATTTAGACCAAACTAAGTTTGAGCCCCATGTTGTTTTTACCCAGCCTGGACCAGTAGTAAAGTTATTTGAAGAAAGTGCTATAGGCTATGAGATTTGCCCAATAAGTCTATTTCATCATCATACCCTATATTGGTTAAAAGGCTTACCAGGCTTAAAAGACTTCATCTTTTTTGGTATAAAGTTCTTTCCAGATTTCTTTCGCCTTCGCCAAATCATAAGAAAGCATGATCCTGACATCATCCACCTTAATTCATCAACCTTGATAATAGCTGGTTTAGCGGCCTATTCCTTAAAACATCAGGTAGTGTGGCATGTCCGTGAAGTACTTCACGATGGGTATTTTAAGGTACGAAAAAGGATAATCCAATTTATCATTAACAGGTGTTCAACCCAAATCATTGCCATTTCTAAAACAGCAGCCAGCCGGCTTCCAGAAACGCCAAAGCTGAATGTAGTATACAATGGGGTTAGTTTAGAATATTTTGACCGAAAGATTTGCTCGTCATTAAAAAAGGAATTACTTATCGGCAACGGTTATTCATTGATCGGAATGATCGGCCAAATCTATAGAGCTAAAGGGGTATTTCAATTTGTGCAAGCAGCTAGAATCTTAGTGGGAAAGGGAGTCAGGGCAAAATTTATCTTAGTAGGAGATGCCCCAATACTGGAAGATCATCAAAGCCGTATTAAAAATAGCATAAGAAAGTGGTTAGGAATTAAATATAATGACCTCTTGGAGTTAAAGAAAATGGTGCATCAATATGGAATAGAAAATGACGTAATCTTTCTTGGGAATCGTACTGATGTGCCCAACATCCTGGCTGGCTTAGATATGGTTGTTTTTTTATCGGGCGTCGATGCATTTGGACGACCTATTATTGAAGCAGGAGCTATGGGTAAACCGGTAATTGCTCTAAATAAAGGTTCCTGTCAGGAATTGGTGAAGGATAATGTTACGGGTATATTGCTGAAGTCGGATGAACCAGAGGTTGTTGCTGATGCCATTCTAGGTTTAATTTTGGATCCTGAGAGAGCTAAAAAGCTAGGAGAGGCTGGCTATCAGATGGCGAGGTCAAAGTTTACCATACAGAAGCACCTGGATGCCATCTGTGGCATTTATTTGCGCTTAGCGGAGAGTCTATGAATATTATTGTTGTAGCCAATGTTGATTTTCCCGAAGGCTCGGGGGGAGATACCAAAAGGGTCCGTATGATCTGTAAGGGCTTAGTTAATCAGGGGAATAGGGTCTTTTTGATTATTCCTTTTATGCCTGGCAATACACCTTATGCCATAAATAGACAATTTTCTGGGGTTGTTGATGGGATTTATTTTAAGTGCATGAGTGGCTGCTATGGGGCCATGGTCAATGGTTTGATACGGACACTGTTTAATAAAATATCCATAGTTTTAAAAACAATGAAAGAAATAGGGCAGGTAACCAGAGGACAAAATTCAAATATATTGTTGCTATACAACCTGACCTTTTATGATGGCTTCCCTCTGCTTATTCTAGCCAAGATTAAAAAGATATTTGTTGCCATTGAGTACTGCGAGCTCAGATTTGTCTCCTTTGAAAAGGAGTACTATAAGAAAACCCTGAGAAATTTTTTTTTAAACTGGAATTGCAAAATTGGCGATTTTCTTTTGCCAAGATATGTGGATGCCATTTTTGTGATAAGTAATTATCTTTATAATAAATTTGCCAATAAAGTGAATCCTAAAAAAATAAGTATTCTGCCGCCTCTGGTGGATACCATACAATTTTGTGTTGAGAAACAAAATTCATACTTGACCAATCGGTACAGGCTGGAGCACTGCAAAATTATTACCTATTGTGGAACTTTTTGGGCCAATGAAGGTGTAAACTACCTCATAGAAGCCTTTGCACTAGTTAGGAAAAAATACAGCAGTAGTATCAAATTGATAATTGTCGGTTCGTATCCACAAGAAGGATATGAAAGAATTAAAGAGATGGTGACAAATCTCCATATTGGCAATGAGGTGATCTTGTTAGGATTCAAACCTGCCAACGAGATTCCTTACATATTAGCCAGCTCTGATATTTTAGTTGCTCCTAAGGCAAACAGTATTTTAAACATAGCGGGTTTCCCAACAAAAGTACCTGAATATCTAGCCAGTGGAGTGCCTACAATTGTTTCTAAAATCGGCGATGTCCAAGATTACGCAACTAATGAAAAGGATATACTATTTTGTATACCTGAAGACCCTCAGGATTTAGCGCAGAAGATAGAGTTTTTGTTAGAGAATCCTGACCTTGCAAAGGAAATTGGAATAAACGGCCGCAAACTTGCCATCGAAAGGTTTGATGTAAATAGGGTCGGAGAGCAAATGGTGAATTTCCTTCAAGGCATTGTTTCAGAACCTTGAGCAGATAATTACTTGACCAGTTAAAACGTAGGAAGTAGAATACTGGAAAAAGTTCAGATCGAAAGAGCAAAGGAAACCCAGCCATTGACTGACGAAGGAACCATAGTAGAAAAACAACTCGGCCTATTCCACAGAGTCTTTTCTGCTGTCAAGTCAGACGAACTGGCCCGGCAATTCAGCCTGATGTTTGTGGCCACCATGGTGGCCAATTTCCTCAACTACGTCTACAATCTGATTATGGGCAGGATGCTGGGTCCGGCAGATTTCAGCGCTTTCACTGCCCTTCTCTCCGTACTTCTCATAGCCTCAGCCATTGGCGGTACAATCCAGACCGTGGTCACCAGACATGTTTCCATCCTGAAATCGGAGAGAAAGTTCAATTCCATATATCATCTTCTGGTTAAATCCGCCAGGCCTAGTCTGCTAGCCTCTCTCTTCCTTTTATTAGTCTTTGTCCTTCTCTCTCCACCAGCCCAGACTTTCCTGAGGCTGAGCTCGGTCACACCCATGCTTGTCCTGGGCACGGTAGTGGCTGTCTCTCTGATTGCCCCCATCCCCTGGGGGATATTACTGGGTCTACAGGATTACCGGAACCTGGCTGCCAACATGATTCTGAATGCTACGCTGAGGCTGGCGTCGGGCGTATTTCTGGTTTTCCTGGGTTTTGCGGTATCTGGGGCTCTCGGTGCCAGCGCATTGGCAGCGCTGGTAGCCATTTTCTTTGCCATTTTGCCCATTCGCCTGTTAAAGGGCTCATCTCCTGATTGCGAGCCGGTTCCTTTTCTGAGTATGTTCAAATATTCCATGCCGGTCATGATCTCCATTGTTTGTTTTCTCGGTCTCATCACCATGGACATGGTTTTGGTCCGGCACTTCTTTGATGCCGAGGTTGCTGGCCACTATGCAGCCGCGGCAACTCTGGGCAAAATTGTTCTATTTTTGCCCGGTGCTATCTCTTTGGTTATGTTTCCTAAAACCTCGGAGTTGAGGGTGGTTACCCAAAAGTCCCTCAAGATTCTCTACAAAAGCCTTCTGGCGGTCTTTGGCTTGAGCGGAGCAGTCACTTTAGGCTATTTCCTTTTTCCCACTTTTATCGTAAGCATAATGTTTGGCCAGAAATATCTTTTCAGCGTACCCTACATTGGATTTTTTGGCATCGCCATGACCCTTTTTGCCCTGGTGAATGTCTTCATTTCTTACCTATTATCAGTAAAAAAACAAAGCCTGATCTATTTCTTGCTGGTGGCAGTATTCCTTGAGGTGGGCTTGATCTGGCTCTTTCACGATACCTTCTATCAAGTGTTATCCATTCTTATCGGCGTTAGCACTGCCCTTTTTATAAGTCTAAGTATCTATCTTTGTCTCAGCAGCAAGAAGGGAATCTCAGTTGGTCAAGTCCAGGAAGAAGTTTTCGATACTTATCCCCGCCTTTAATGAAGAGCAGGGCATCATTCCCTGCGTGGAAGAGACCAAAAAGGTCTTTGAGAACCAGGACATGGATTATGAGATCATAATCATTGATGATGGTAGCCACGATGATACCTTTTCTGTGGCCACCGATTTTTACGCCCATGATGAGAGGGTAATCATCTCTCGATATAGTCCCAATCAGGGGAAAGGTTTTGCCCTACGTCACGGCTTTGATCTAGCTTCAGGCGATCTAGTAGTTTTCATGGATGCAGATCTAGACCTGCATCCGGAGCAGATAATGACCCTTTATAAATATATGGTGGACAATAATGCCAATGTGGTAATCGGGTCAAAGAAACACCCAGAATCGATAGTAGACTACCCATGGCGAAGAAAAATCCTGAGTAGTGGGTATTACTTCTTAGTGAAACTTCTTTTTGGATTGCCAGTCACAGATACCCAAACTGGCCTTAAGCTATTTGAGTATGAGACACTGAAAGTTACAATGCCCAAGTTACTTATCAAGAAATTTGCGTTCGATTTAGAGTTATTGGTGAATGTCCATAAGCGGGGATTTAAAATTATCGAAACTCCGGTGAACCTATCCTCGATGAGACTGTGGTACAGGATTACTCTAAAGGATGTGTACTATGTGTGGATGGATACCATGGCCATCTTCTACCGAAACTATATATTACGGTACTATGACTGACTAGTAAAAGGCTTAGGTGTGTGGACATCAAAGACAACAAGCTACAAGCGCGTCCGTTAAGCAAACGAGCTTAATAGTGATTCTCCCTTACTTATGGGCGTATAGAATAGTATTGTCAAGTTTGGAAGGGCGATGAGAATCCTGATTCTTAACTGGCGGGACATTAAGAATCCCAAGGCTGGTGGGGCCGAAGTCGTGACCCACGAAATAGCGAAACGGTGGGTGCAGTGGGGACATGAGGTTACGTTATTCACGGCTGGGTTCCCTGGGGCAATACCTGAGGAGGAGTTCGAAGGAGTTCGTATCATTCGTAGAGGTGAACAGTACAGTGTGCATTATGAAGCATTTCGGTATTATCGGCGATATCTTGAAGGCCGCTTAGACGTAGTGATTGACGAAATCAACACGATCCCCTTTTTGACGCCGCTGTATGTCAAGGAGAAAAAAGTTGCCTTCTTTCATCAGTTGGCTCGTGAGGTGTGGTTGTATGAATCCAAATTTCCCATGAATGTGATTGGGTATGTGTCAGAGCCGTTGTATTTGAAGGTCTACCGAAACATTCCTACCGTTGTGGTATCTGAGTCCACCAGGCAGGATTTGCTGAGATTGGGTTTTCGCAGGGTCCATGTGGTTCACGATGGGATCGATGTCACACCCCTGGCGGAGGTGCCGCCTCCAGTCGAGAAGGCCAACGAGCCTACCGTACTTTACGTGGGAAGGGTAGTTCCGTCCAAGCGGGTAACAGATATTGTGGAAGCGGTTGGTTTAGTTCGGAAGGATGTACCTAACGTGCGGCTATGGGTTGTGGGCGATGGCAAGGCTCACTATATGGCCAACTTGAGACATCAAGTGGAGCGATACAAGCTCGATGGACACCTGCGGTTCTGGGGCAAGGTATCTCTTGAAAAGAAATTGGAGCTTATGAAGCAGGCTCACGTCCTGGCTTTGGCTTCTGTGCGAGAAGGGTGGGGGTTGGTAGTTATTGAGGCCAACGCGATGGGGACACCGGCAGTCGTCTATAACGTTCACGGGCTGCGCGATTCGGTGCACCACGGTGAGACTGGGCTAATCTGCGCGGAAAACCGTCCTCGAGCCCTTGCACAAGCGCTGGTCTCGCTTTTGAAGGACGAGTCGCAACGGACTCGTCTGGCGCAGAGCGCGTTGCAGTGGAGCCGGAAGTTCACTTGGGATAGGACTGCTGATGAGTTTCTCGCCATTAGCAAGATGGCCGCTGGTGATACCTAAGAGGCGTATGGCGTTTGACGTGAGGATACTGGATGATGCAAACCGCAAGTATTTGGGAATTGTTACCTACCCTATCGGTCATAATAGTGACACTGAATTGTGCTCGCAATCTCGACATCTGTCTCAGTGCAATCAGAGCACAAGTCTATCCAGCAAACAAACTGGAGATAATAGTCGTGGATGGAGGTTCCACAGATGATACTTTGAAAGTTGCCGAAAGGTACGGAGCAAGAGTAATTGTTGCAGACCAGTGTCCCAGATATCGAATTAACGCGGAAGCCCGAATGGCTATTGGGCTCCAACACGCCCAAAATGAAATTATTGCTTATATTATGTCAGATAACTTCCTGCCCAGTCCAGATTGGCTTAAACAAATGGTGCATCCGCTTATGGAGGATGGGAGCATCATTGCTACTCAGACATTAAGGTATACCTATCGCAGTACCGATACGCTTGTGAACCGCTATTTTGCGCTGTTCGGAGTAAGTGACCCAGTCGCTTACTACTTGAATAAGCGTGATCGCATTTCGTGGGCAGAAAACTCCTGGTGCCTGCCCGGAAAGGCTGAGGATAAGGGAACCTATTATCGAGTCAGATTTCAGGCTGATGGTCTTCCCCCTCTTGGATGCAATGGAGCTCTAGTTCGCCGGGAGATTCTGTTAAAATCTGAGTGTACACCGGATCTCTTTCGGCATAGTGACGTGATGTACGATCTGGTAGTGATGGGATATGACACATTTGGCATTGTCAAGAACGATGTTATCCATGCGACAAGTGATACAATATTTGGCGCTGTTCGCAAGCGCATTGTCTATTTCCAGTCTTTGCACCCAGGATGGGAAGTCGAGCGTCGGTACCTGCTTTTTGACCCAAAGCGACGTGAAGACCGCCTCCGGTTAGTCTGGTTTGTCTTGGCAAGTTTGACTCTAGTGAAGCCGACCTGGGATGCCTTCAAAGGGTTTCTTCGGATCCGCGACATGGCCTGGTTCCTGAACCCAATCATGTGTCTGGCTATGACGTTTGCCTACGGTCTGGCATATCTCTTGCGGAGTCGAATTTGGTTGGTGCGGCTCCTAAGCAATGTTTCCCATGCGAAGGGGGCAAAATGAAGACGGTGATTCTTTGTGGTGGGTTAGGCACCCGCTTGCGCCAGGAAACTGAGTTTCGTCCTAAGCCGCTCGTCGAAATTGGTGGACGTCCAATCCTCTGGCACATAATGAAGATATACGCCTTTCACGGCTGCAAGGACTTCGTGTTGTGCCTGGGGTACAAGGGTGAGATGATCAGGCAATACTTCCTGAACTACCAAAGCATGCTCTCGGACTTCACGATCAGCGGGCTGGGTCCGAATCCGTCCATCATCTACCACAATACTCATGATGAGCATGACCTCTGTGTGACGTTGGCCGATACCGGCCTAGAGACCAATACTGGGGGGCGCATCAAGCGAGTGCAAAAGTACATTAGCGACGACCCGTTTATGGTCACTTACGGGGACGGAGTAGCAGACATTGACATCCGTCGCTTACTGCAGTTTCACCGGTCTCACGGCAAGCTGGCGACGCTGACCACCGTGCGCCCAGTCTCCCGCTATGGAGTGATTGACATCACTCCTGATGGGAAAGTGAAGCAGTTCCGGGAGAAACCTTACGTGGACGGCTGGATTAACGCCGGCTTCTTTGTGTTCAGCCAGGGTGTGTTCGACTACCTAGACGAGAACTGTGTGCTGGAACGGGAACCGCTAGAGCGGTTAGCCAGAGATGGGCAACTGGCGGCCTTCCGCCACGAGAGATTCTGGTACGGGATGGACACGTACCGTGACTTCCTCTACTTAAACGAGTTGTGGGATAACGGCGAGGCTCCTTGGCGTCTTTGGCCTTGAGGAGAAAAGAGTATTAGAAATGACTTCAGGAACACTTATTCCGGGGCAAGTAGTGGTCATCGAGGTCCCCGTCAGGAATGGATCTTTCGAAAGAGAGCACTCTGCCTTGGTGCTGCGTAGCCCCGATACCTCTGGGGAGCTCCTTGCGGCTTTGATATTCAATCAGGATGCGGTGTATGGGAGTGATCTGGATGCGATTGTCATTGAAGATTCTGATTTTGAAGGTGAGGGACTTGGAAGAACAAGTGTCGTGCGGGCCCAACAGACACTCGTCATTCATCGCAGTGCTGTAAAGCGTATCGTTGGGATGTTGCAACCCAGAGCGTTTTCAGCGGTTATTCGGTGTCGTATCTCTCTGGACGTCAAGCTTTTCTACGAAGTTTTTCATGACGCTAGGCGCTTCGATCCCGCTCGTGATCGTGTCCCCTATGCAGGGCGGGTGTTCGACGAAAAAGAAGTTCAGGCAGCGGTTGATGCAGCACTGGACTTCTGGCTCACCCTCGGACCCCACGGTGATCGCTTTCAGAAAACTCTCGCTGAGTTTTTGGGAGTCAGATCTTCGGTCCTTGTTAACTCTGGCTCCTCGGCAAATCTTGTCGCCTTCGCCGCACTGACATCACACAAGCTAGGTGAGCGGCGGATAAGGCCCGGTGATGAAGTCATCACTGTGGCCGCCGGATTCCCGACAACCGTTAATCCGATCTTGCAGTATGGTTGTGTTCCTGTCTTTGTTGACAGCGACACAAAAACTGGCAATATTGAGGTGTCATACCTGGAAGAGGCGCTCTCTGAACGAACGCGAGCGGTCATGTTGGCGCACACGCTCGGAAACCCCTTCGATGCCGATGCTGTCACTGAATTTTGCCAGCGTCACGGCCTCTGGCTTATTGAAGACAACTGTGACGCACTTGGCTCGCTGTATAAAGGCAAACTCACCGGAACCTTTGGCGATCTCTCGACACAGTCCTTTTATCCCCCCCATCACCTAACCATGGGCGAAGGTGGCGCAGTTAACATTGTTCGTGAAGCACAACTGAAACCCATCGTGGAAAGCTTCCGCGATTGGGGACGCGACTGTTGGTGTGATTCAGGCAAGGAAAACACCTGCGGGAAGCGTTTTGGTTGGCGATTAGGAGAACTGCCGGAGGGCTACGACCACAAGTACATTTATAGTCATATCGGGTATAACTTAAAGCCTCTTGACATCCAAGCAGCTATTGGTTGTGAACAACTGGCGAAGCTTCCGTTTTTTGTTGAGGCGCGCCGCCGAAATTGGAAGCGGCTTCTCGATCGTGTTCGGCCCTTCGAAGAGTTTCTTGAGCTACCGGAGGCCACGCCTGGCTCCGAACCCAGTTGGTTCGGGTTCATGGTGCTTGTGCGGACGGAAGCGCCATTTACGCGGAAGGATATCGTTGAGCACCTGGAGAACCACAAGATTCAAACCCGTATGCTTTTCGGTGGAAATCTAGCGCGCCAACCCGCTTACCTTAAGGCAGGCAACGGCTCCAACAGGCTTCCGTTCCGCATAGTTGGAAATCTGCGCGGGGCCGATCGCCTCATGAATGATGCGTTCTTTCTTGGGGTCTATCCTGGTCTCACGGATGTGCATATTGATTACATGATACAGGTGTTATCGGATTTCTTGCGAAAGCTTTAGAGGTGGTGTTCGGATTTGTTCTTTTTTTCACTTAGTACCTAAGGGGTGAATCATGAGATTTTCATCAGCGTCTTTTTGGCAGGATCGTCCTACATTTGTCACTGGAGGAACTGGACTGGTCGGCACTTGGCTGATTCGACGCCTCGTTGATTTAGGCGCTGATGTGGTTTGTCTGGTTCGTGATTGGGTTCCGCAGAGTGAACTTGTGCGCTCTCGTCTTATCGAACAAGTCAGGGTTGTCCGGGGTGACGTACGAGATCAAGCACTCCTAGAGCGTACTTTAGGTGAGTATGAGGTGGATACAGTGATCCATCTTGCTGCTCAGACAATTGTGGGGATTGCCAATCGGAATCCAATATCTACATTTGAGACCAACATTCAGGGAACGTGGGTGTTACTTGAAGCCTGTCGGCGTAGTCCATCTGTTAAGCAGATCGTGATCGCTTCTTCCGACAAGGCCTACGGTGCCCAAGAAGTGCTTCCCTACGACGAGGCCACTTCTTTGCAAGGTCAGCATCCTTACGACGTGAGCAAATCATGCGCTGACTTAGTCGCTCAGACTTATGCCAAGACGTATGGCTTGCCGGTGTGCATCACCCGATGTGGTAATTTCTATGGTGGTGGCGATCTCAACTGGAATCGCATCATCCCTGGCACCATTCGTTCTGTCCTTCGTGGTCAGCGTCCTGTTATACGCTCCGACGGCAGCTACGTGCGTGACTATTTCTATGTCGAAGATGCTGCGGCGGCTTATACGCTACTCGCCGAGACCCTGGCAGCACGTCAAGAGCTTCGTGGAGAGGCCTTCAACTTTTCTAATGAGCTCCCAATCACAGTGCTTGATCTTGTCCGAAAGATCCTTAAGCTCATGAACTCAGACCTGGAGCCGGACATTCGCAACGAGGCCATACACGAAATCAAGTACCAGTATCTGAGTGCCCGGAAAGCACGGGAAGTTTTGTCTTGGAAGCCTATGTTTTCATTGGATGATGGTCTTGTGCGAACGATTCAATGGTACCAGAGCTTTTTTGCTAGTGAGCCACAGTAGAGACAGGAGTGAAGTCAGTTTGTCTCGACCAGCATTGAGCTTTAGTGGGCCTTTGCTAGTCACCGGTGCGACGGGTTTTATTGGTGCATGCCTGACAAGGCGCTTGGTCAAGGAGGGTGCTGAGGTTCATATTTTGACCAGACAGCACTCCAATAAGTGGCGAATCCACGACATTATCCACGATGTGTGGGAGCATCATGTCGACTTGAGAGAGAGTAAACGATTGCAGAAGATAATTTCGGAAATCAAGCCCAAGGTCATCTTCCATTGCGCCACTTACGGTGGCTACCCTTTCCAGCAAGAAACCGACAAGATTGTTGAAACAAACATCATTGGAACGGTGAATCTGGTAAATGCTCTTTCGGCGATTGACTACGAGTGTTTCATCAATACTGGCAGTTCTTCCGAGTATGGGCTAAAGTCCAAACCGATGTCCGAGGACGACTTGCTTGAGGCCTTGACTGCATATGGCGCTTCTAAGGCTGCCGCTACTCTCTTCTGCCAGGCTGTAGCCCGGTCCACCCAACGGCCCATTATAACACTGAGGCTGTTTTCCCCCTATGGACCCTATGAAGAGCCAACACGTCTCATTCCGTATGTGATTAAGTGCTGCCTATCAGGGGAAAATCCTCAGTTGACCTCAGGCGAACAGACGAGAGACTTTGTGTTTATCGAGGATGTGATTGACCTGTATCTGAGGGTGGCAGCATCGCCGCCACATCCTGGAGAAATCGTCAATGTCGGATCAGGTAATCAATGGTCGGTCAGAGAGGTTGTGGAGAAAATCATGGCACTTTGCGGGGCCAAAGTGCAGCCCTTGTGGGGTGCTACCCCCTCCCGTCCTTTTGAGACGACTGTGTGGGTTGCTGATATCTCCAAAGCCAAAGCGATCTTAAATTGGGTTCCGCAAACTAGTCTTGATGAGGGCTTGTCACGTACCATAACGTGGCATAGGTCATGGATATCGGAGCACAAGGTGATTTAATCATGAATAGCGATTCAGAAAACCTAACGGCTCCTGATGTTCAGACTCTTGAGAGTAGGGCAAGGCAGATTCGGAGACTGGTGGTTCAAATGAACGCTGCCGCAAGGTCTTCGCATGTAGGGTCTGCTCTCTCGATAGTGGATCTTCTGGTGGTCCTCTATTTCCGGATCTTAAGATTTGATTTGGAGAATCCACGAGCGGGAGACCGCGACCGCTTTATTCTCAGCAAAGGACACGGATGCACTGCCCTATATGCGACGTTAGCAGAGCGGGGCTTTTTTTCAAAAGACATTTTGGATACCTACTACCAGGATGGCGGCTTACTGGCCGGCCATGCGGATAACCACAATGTCCCTGGCATTGAAGTCGCCACAGGGTCTTTAGGGCATGGGCTCTCTATAGGTGTGGGGATGGCACTGGCGGGGAAGCATGACCAGAAGAACTATCGGGTCTTCGTTCTTCTCGGGGACGGCGAGTGTGACGAAGGCTCGGTTTGGGAAGCCACCATGTCAGCTTCCCACTTCAAACTGGATAACCTGATTACGATTGTTGATTTCAATAAACTACAGGCGATGGGTCGGGTGGAAGAGGTCATGAACCTCGAACCGTTTGCGGAGAAATGGTGTTCCTTCGGGTGGTCGGTTCGGGAAATCGATGGCCACGATTTCAGACAGATCGAGGATGCTCTGACTAAGGTGCCATTTGAATCGGCCAAACCGAGCCTGATTCTTGCGCACACAGTCAAGGGTAAGGGAGTATCTTATATGGAGGATCAACTGTCGTGGCATTATAAGTCGCCGAATGAGAGAGAGCTGGCGTTGGCTTTAGAAGAACTGGAGCTATAGGTATGAGAAATGCTTTTGTGGCTGCATTAACGACAATTGCGGCAGAGGACCCGCGGATTTTTCTGATAACAGGGGATCTAGGTTTCTCTGTGTTTGAGGATTTTGCTGGGAGATTTCCTGGCCGATTCATAAATGTGGGCGTGGCTGAGGCAAATATGGTGGGTATTGCGGCAGGTCTGGCCTCCTGTGGCAAAGTCGCTTTCACCTACTCTATTGCGCCCTTTGCGACAATCCGATGTCTAGAGCAAATTAGGATAGATGTGTGTTATCATAATGCCAATGTGAAAATTGTCGGTGTGGGGGGCGGTCTAGCTTATGGTCCTCTGGGTGCTACCCACCATGCCATTGAAGATATTAGTATCATGCGGGCGCTCCCCAACATGAAGGTGCTCTCTCCGGCCGATCCGGTGGAGGCCGACTTAGCCACGAGAGCGGCCGTCGCAGTGGATGGTCCTGTCTATATCAGGCTGGGAAAAAGTGGCGAGCCGAGAGTTCACTCTGGTCAACCTGACTTTGAAATCGGTAGAGCCATCACAGTTAAAGATGGGACCAATATTACGCTCGTGGCTACGGGAGGTCTCGTATACAATGCGTTGTTAGCTGCCCGTGAGCTAGCCACACAGGGTATTGATGCACGAGTTATTAGCATGCATACGATCAAGCCACTGGATGAAGAGGCAATTCTAAGAGCCGCCCATGAAACTGCAGCGATTTTTACCATTGAGGAACACACGCTTATAGGAGGTCTGGGAAGTGCAGTGGCTGAGGTGCTAGCAGAGTCTGGCAATCGAAAGGTCTTGTTTCAGAGAATAGGGATCAGAGATCGGTTTTGTCATGAGGTCGGTAGCCAGGAGTACTTGCGTGAGCTAAGTGGGCTATCTCCTCAGCATATTGTAAGTAGAGTCGTAGGATACCTATCACGCGAACTCAGTAAAGATATTATGTAGATAGTGGAGTTTTTAATGCCGGCACTCGTGTCCCTTGTCCTCCCCTTTTACAACGAGGAGGCTTCCGTCGCAAAGGTTATCTCGGACGTACACGCGGCTTTAGGTAAGGCTGGCGTATCATTCGAAATCATAGCTGTAGAAAACGGTTCGCGGGATGCGACGGGTGAAATCCTCGCAGAGCTGGAGAAGCAGTACAAGGAGCTACGTATCGTTCACGTCCGCGTAAATCAAGGTTTCGGCTACGGAATCATGCAGGGTCTATCCGTGTGCGCTGGCGACATAGTGGGCTTTATGCCAGGCGATGGGCAGGTGGATCCGAGCGTTGTGTTAGAAATCTTGCAGAGGATGGAGGACACGGGAGCCGAAGTTGGCAAAGCCCGACGGGTAGTTCATCATGATGGTTGGCAGCGGCGCTTTATCTCCCGGAGCTACAATCTCCTGATGCGCTTCTTGTTCGGCCTCCCGACAGACGACACGAATGGTCACCCTAAACTCCTCACACGCCGTGCCTATTCGGCCATGCATCTCCGCAGTCACGATTCGTTCCTTGATGCCGAAATCCTCCTGAAGGCGCAGCGGCTTGGTGTCCGAGTCTGCGAAGTGAACACGAAGTTTTATAGGAGGGAAACGGGGCGCTCTACAGTAAGATTGACAACGTGTGTAGAGTTCCTCTGCAACCTCATGCAGGCGCGCTTCCAGAGAGAGGACCCATGGGGCCTGAACAAGCTATCGACATCTCAGGGCACGGCAGGGGGTATTAAGGAAGGCGTAAGTGCGCATCGGGATTAACGGAAGGGTTTTACAAGAACGAATGAGTGGTATTCCGCGCTTTACCTTAGCTCTGGTAGAGGGGCTGGCGGAACAAGAGACATGCTGTGGAGTACATTTGTTTCTTCTGAATCAGCCGTTTGCTGACGCAGGTGTGCAAGAGCGGTTGGAAAACAATCCTCGGATTGTCCGGCACTTCTCGCGATGGTCTGGTAATTCATATCTATCGCGCGCTCTGTGGGATCTGGTGTTTCTGGGTCTAGAAGCCAAACGGTACAACTCGGCCCCCTCTCCGGTCCGTCGTTTACTCTGTTGTTATAGCAAACGGCAAAAAATTATTTACATGATGACCAAAAAATGATATCCTGAATTCCGATGAAAAAATCGGGAGGTAAACAATGAGAGCACTCACCATAACCCATAGAGACATAACCCGAGACTCGCTTTTAAGAATCGCTGAAGAGATCCCTGGAGCACGGATTGGGCTCCGTATTGCTGGCTATTTACTGGTTTTGTCAGGCTGGAGATCCTCCCAGGTTGCTGAGCTGTTTGGTTTAACGCGTTGTGGAGTGGTGAAATGGATAAGGAAAGCGAATCAAATGGGTCTGGAGGCGGTACGAGATAGGCCCCGTTCAGGCAGACCGGCGCTGATTGACCAGGGTCTGATGAAGGAGTTGGATCAGGTTCTTTCCCGGCCTCCCAAGGAGGTGGGGATTGCCAGGAGTCGGTGGGATGGCGTCGTGGTCGTCGAGTATCTGGATCGAGTTCACCGGATAAAGATCCATGTCCGTCATGCTCAGCGGCTGATCCGGAAGTTGGGCTATTCGTTGAGGCGTCCGATCTATCGGTATGTTCAGGCATCGGAAGAAGGGGTGCCGGGGTTTTGGGAGGAGTTAAAAAAAACTCCATCTCGTCCTCAAAAGCAAGGGCCAAAGGGTCGTCCTTTTTGAAGACGAGACCGGCTTCAGCCTTCATCCGAAGCTGGGCAGGGTGTGGGCTAAAAAGGGGACCCAGCCCTATGTACCTACCCGAAGCCAGCATCAAAAAAGACTTAATGTATTTGGCTGGGTAGATCCGGTCAATGGATTCCATGGGATGATGAAAGCCGAGAAAGGGGACACAACCGGTTTTTTGAAAATGCTCATGCGGATCATCATTCGGTTCAAAGGAAAGATCATCGACCTCTGGGTAGATAATGCTCGTTGGCATAAGGGAGAAAGAGTTCGTAAATTCCTCCTGAAAAATCGTAATCTCCAC
>NZ_BLRZ01000034.1 GCF_013281975.1 Candidatus Hakubella thermalkaliphila
ATGATAGAAAACCCCCTCTGAAGAGGTGTTTTTTAAAATAAGTGCGGAAGTCGGGATGTACTTCCTCTTCGGTAAACTCGTATTGAGTGGACTTGTAGACATTAATGACACCAATGGCCTTTCCTTTCACCATTAAAGGAACCGACAAAAGGGAGTGCAATCCCTCTCGACGAGCCAGGTCCAAATGCCGGTATCCTTTTTCTTTAAGGACGTCAAGAACCAGCAGGGGTTTTTTATCCTTAACCACCTGGCCCACCAAACTTTCGTCCACTTTAAGAGGAGGCTTCTGGACATAGTCCTCGCTTCCGCCATGTACAGCTTTAATGGTCAGCTCCGTTCCCTCATCATTGAGAAGCATGAGGGAGCATATCTTCGTGTTCATCAGACGGGAGGCCTCCTCCACTATCTGCCTGAGCACATCCTCTAGATTCAGAGTGCCAGTAATTATTTTGCTTATGTTGAACAGAGCAGATAACTCATCGGCCTTTCTCTTCAAGACATCAGTGATTTGTGAGTTTTCCACCTTCGACTCCAACGTTGTTTAGCTAGTCTAGAATCACGTCTCCCGCCAAGAGCTGGTACTGGTTCTGAAGAAGCTCTCTGTGTTTCAGTTCTTCCTGGGCCAACTGCTCAAACATAGCCCTCAGCTTTTCGTCTGTTGCCCCTTGGGCTCCTCTATGGTACAGCTCATAGGTAGCAATCTCTGTCTGGATAGCCACTCTCAAAAGGTCCAGTACATCCATTAGTCGTTCTCCGCTCCTCGGCTTTCATCAACCCTATTCCTATCAAGAGCTAAAACTTGTGCTCTCCCCCTCCCATGTCGGGCATATCAGCAGTCCAATATCTCATCTACCTCATCCTTATCCGCATCCATAATGTAGGCGATACCAGATATCTCCGCGGCCTCCCTGGTAAGAGCTGCAATATCACTTCGGTCGATAAACTCCAGAGCAAACTTCCGTGCGCCACCCATAAGTTGTCTCAAGCCTTGAGCCACCCTCTGCAAGTAGGTATAGAGACCTAGGGCTCCCGCCGGGATTCTCTTGTAATCGCGACCGTAGCGGGATTTAAGTTCGGCCGAAGCAATGAAAATTTCGTCCAGGCTTTCGCCATACTTCTGAACTGAGGAAGGAAGCCTGCCTTCCTGCATCTTTTGTCCTATAGTTTTCCCTACCATGGCCGCCACCAGTGGCCCTCGAGCCATGCCAATAGCCTTGACATAAGGAGCTCCCAGGGCCAGCCCTTTGAATATTTGATCCTCCAATACGAACCCTCCGGCCATCACCAGAGAAGGAACGTACTGTCCCTTCTGAGCCAGCCGATGAGCATACTGATAAGCCAGCGACTCCAGCTCTACCGGAGGCACACCCCACTCATTCATCATGCGCCAGGGACTCATCCCGGTTCCACCACCGGCTGCGTCTATGGTGAGAACATCTATTTTTGCCAGAGAAGAGAATTTAATAGCTCTGGCCAGATCAGCCGGACGATAGGCTCCGGTCTTGAGCAAGACATGTTTGGCCCCCATCTGGCGCAGCTCCTTGACCCGGGCCAGGAAACCCTCCAGATCTACCATCCCCACTCTGGAGTGGCGCTCAAACTCGTGAAAGACGCCATTTTGAAAAGCCTCTACCACTTCCGGGTTCTCTGGGTCGGGCAGGACAATGTAGCCCCGAGATTTGAGCAGTTGAGCCTTCTCCAGACTCTCTATCTTCACCTCTCCTCCAATATCCTTGGCCCCCTGACCCCACTTGAGCTCCACACTCTCAACTCCCAGCTTGCTCAGGGCATATTCCAGAACCCCCAGGCGAGTATCCTCCACGTTGGATTGAACTACGATACCCCCTCTTCCATCGTGCCAGTCAAGGTAGGTTTTCACTCTTTGGGCTAAACTGGGTGAATCTACCACCCTTCCATCTCTGATTACAGCTTCTTCATCCATACCGCAGACATTCTCTCCCACTGTCAGCAGTAGACCAGAGATAGCTGCGCCCACAGCCAACCCTTCCCAATTCCTTCGGGCCACCTCCGTGGACCCCAGGCCGGGTATAGTTATGGGAAGGCTGAGTTTAATCCCCCCATTCTGCCCCAGGCTGGTCTCCAGCCTGACATTGGGAAATATGGCCACATCACTGTCAGCTTCTACACCATAGGCTCCCCTGGCAGTACCCATGATATTGAAATGGGACAGATCCACCGGGTAATCCTTCTGGCTACTGGCAGTAATAGTTCCATAGGGCTGGGGATAGATCATCTCGGTGCCCCGATAGGCAGATTTCCCTACCTCACACAAACCCACACACCCCTCCTCGCAAGTGACACAGAGACCGCTGATAGGACAAATGTCATGGGCGGTGCGGTTCCTGGTAAGGGTGGCGGCACTGGCATTAATCTTGGAAAAACTCATGTATAAATGCTCCTTTCCTGTGTGACTTTTTATATCGTTTTATTCCAGGTCATCTTACAATGAAGCAAGGCCTTTCTTAAGTTCCAGGGGGGTTACCTGAGTGCGGTACTCCTCCCATTCCATTTCCTTGTTAATCAGAAATTTATTAAAGACGTGATCGCCCAGGGTCTGGCGGACTAGCTCGCTTTCTTGCATGAGTTTTCTGGCCTCATGGAGACTTACTGGTAGAGCTTCCAGGTTGCGCTCCGCTCTTTCTGTGGCCTGCATCTTATAAATATTAGGCTCCACCGGGGGTGGCAGCTCATACTGTTCCTCGATGCCCTTCAAGCCTGCGGCCAGAAGGACCGCAAAAGCCAGGTAGGGGTTACAGGCTGGATCCGGAGAACGTATTTCTATGCGGGTCGCCTTCTCGTTCCCTCTTCTATAGTCGGGCACCCGGATCAAAGCAGTACGATTTCGGCGAGCCCAGGAAATATAGACTGGCGCTTCATAGCCGGGGACCAGCCGCTTGTAGGAATTAACCCATTGATTGGTAACGGCACAAAATTCTCTGACATGTCTCAACTGACCGGCCATGAATTGTTGTGCCACCAAAGAGAGGTGGTGTTCGCTTTCCGGATCAAAAAAAGCGTTGTTGCCATTCTGGAAGAGGGACTGGTGGGTATGCATGCCGCTGCCGTTGACGTTGGGCAGAGGTTTAGGCATGAAAGTAGCGTGAACACCACTTTGGGAGGCAATCTCCTTAACCACCATGCGAGCCGTGACCACGCTATCAGCCATCACCAGAGCTTCTGCATATTGAAGGTCCAGTTCGTGCTGGCTGGGTGACACCTCATGATGGCTGGCCTCTACAGGTATCTCCATTGTCTCCAGGGCCTTCACCGCCTGATTGCGTAGAGTTTCAGCAAAATCGTTAGAAATTAGCTCAAAATACCCACCCTGGTCTATGACCTCCGGGACTTTCTCAGATCCAAAGTAAAAGTATTCCAATTCGGGGCCAACCAAATATGCAAAACCCTTCTTTCTTGCTCTCTCAGTCACTCTCCTCAAAATGGCGCGGGGATCAGCGGGATAGGGCTCACCGTCAGGCGTGAAAATATCGCAAAACATTCGGGCTACAATGTTCTCCCCCACCGTCCAGGGCAGAAGATAGAAGGTGCTGGGGTCAGGCCGGGCCAGAATGTCGCTTTCCTCCGCTTCCGCAAAGCCCGCAATGGAGGAACCGTCAAATCCCTTTCCGTATTCAAAAGCACTTTCCAGCTCTCGAGAAGTAATGGAGATGCATTTCAGAAAACCCAAAATATCCACAAACCAGAGTTGGATGGTCCTTATTTTCTCTTCTCTCACTCGACGCAAGACATCTTCTTTCTCGTAAGTCATGAATACCATCCTTCATAGAGACCAATCTTGGTTAAAAAACAATATAATTCTATGCTATGTGGAAAAAGTGTCAAGTTATAGTCCACATAGCCAGGAACCAAAAGAGTACTGGCCACAAGAAGAGGAGGGTCCGGCCGCTCCTTAATAAAACCGGCAGCATGGGAAAAATTCTCCCAAGTCTGGCGGTTGGAGACGCCTGTGAGAGCCCGGTGGAGAGTCTCATTCCAGGGCTTGAGGTCGAAGAGAAGTCGGGAAGTCTTTCCACAAAGAAGACAGGTCTTTGACTCGCTGGCACGAAATCTGATCCTGGTCTCCAAGTCATTCATCCATCCTATTAAAGACCAGTACCTCAGATCGGATAAAGCTCTTTGAAAGCAGTTTTAGCTGTTTTTCTCCTCCAAAGGGGCTCGCCCTGCATTATCGGATTTATTTCATCAAAGGTTGGCCGCTCATTTTTGTAGATAATGCCCAAAGGAATCCTCTCTCCCCATTCCAAAGCCTTCTCAAAGGCAGGAATTCTTTGGCCAGAATCATATCCCTCTCCCAATTGATAAACTCTATCTCGATACCACTTAAAAGTATTAACCTTATTCCAGATGACACAGGGCTGGAGAATGTCCACTAACGCAAACCCACGATGCCTTGCCGCCTCAACAATAAGATGGGAAAGGTGCTCCCTTTCCCCAGCAAATCCTCTGGCCACAAAACTGCAGTCCAGAGCTATGGCCAGAGCAAGGGGATTTAGCGGAGGAATCTCTACTCCTCTTACCTGAACTTTAGTCTTGAACCCCAGATCACTCGTGGGCGAGGCCTGACCTTTAGTAAGACCGTAGACCTGGTTGTTGTGCAGCAGGAGAGTAATGTCAACATTGCGGCGAATGTTGTGGATGAAATGATTAGTTCCCTCTCCATAGCAGTCTCCGTCCCCACCCACAGCAATAACCGTCAGTTCCTTATTGGCAATCTTTGCTCCTACTGCTGCAGGGATCATCCTGCCGTGCAGGCCGTTAAATGTATTACATTTCAGGTAGTGAGGGAGTTTCGAGGCTTGCCCAATGCCCGAGACAAGAAGAAGCTCATGTGGGGATTTCCCCAGTTCCACCAGAGCCCTTTTGACCGCTTCCAGAATGGCAAAGTCTCCACAACCGGGACACCAGGCAGGCTCTCCCCTTTAAAGTCTTCAAAAGTTAGCCCCATCTTTCCTCCTAAAGTCTCTCCAGGATGTATTCGGGAGTAAAAGGCCAACCATCATACTTTAGAATTTTTTGTTCGATAATTGTTCCTGTCTCCTGAGCCACGAGCCGACAAAGCTGACCTGTAGCGTTGTTCTCGATGGCCACTACTTTTTTAGCGGAGGCAAGCAGAGAATAGAGATTATTGGCCAAAGGCCACACCTGATTCGGATGAACAAGGCCTGCACGCTTATCTTGAGAGTTTAGGATATCAACTACCTCCTGAAGAACGCCCTGGGTAGACTCCCAACCAAGAAAAAGGAGGTCTGGATTTTCCTCCCCATAGATGATAAGTGGCTCCGCCTCTCTCTGTAGCCCTTCAAGTTTTTTAAGAAGAGAGTAACCAATAGTCTCTATCCCCTGACCTGCCTCACCACCAATAGTTATCTTAAGCTCCTGCTCCACGGGACTCTCCCTTTTGCTCGGTTATGCGCCCTCCCTGTTGGAATTCAAAGAAAGCACCGTTCTGCATTACCTAAACTTCTGCCAGAAAGCCCCGCATTTTAATGCTGGGGATGAATGGCCTCTTGCTTTCTTGTTCTTAATGTGCTATTATGCTTATGGCACTTTGGCAATGTATAAGGTTGTGGCCACAATCCTGCGCCATGTAAAACATTGTGGGTATATCTGGTGAACTTAAGGATTCTCCAGATTAAAAAGTATCAGGGAGCAATCCCTGTAGTCGCAGCTATGGCACCTGCCTCCGGGTTTCTTTTGAACCCCGGTGTTGCTCAAGATATCTTGAGAATCCCCGCACTTTAGTGCTGGGAAGTGTCAATTACAGGTACCTGCCAATAATTGACTAGTCACTTCAGCGACTCTTCGCCCTGGCACCCGGGCTACCACCGAATCCTATGAAGTGGGAGACATTTCCCCCCTTGAACCACTGGTAGCTGTGGCACCGTAATAGGAACCAGCTCTGGCTATTTCAGGAACGTTCGGGGGCACTCCTATTACAATTATACCATGATGAAAAAGGGGTATCATCATGGAAAGAAGAGTGGATTCTTTACCACTGTGAGCAGTGCTATTGGTACAAAATATCGATTCGCCAAGAATAAGGGATATCTTTGATTTATGGTTTATTGGTCAGAAGCTGGGGAGGTCCACACCAATGGAGTTTGGGTCCTGGGACCCAAAAGTGGTCAAACGAGAATTACATAAGTTCTTACCTGAGAAACACAAGAGGTTGTTAGAGTAATGGTTGCCAAAGCAATAAGCAGTATTGTGCTTTTACGGACACTAAGAGGCTTTAATAAGCCTTATTTTACCGTGGCTGATTTGGAAAAAATCTTAGGGATGGAGAGAAACAGCCTATACGTCACGCTCAATAGGCTGGTTGATAGTGGTGTGCTTATTAGGCTTAAAAGAGGGGTTTACCAGCCTGAATTTCAAAGCCTTGAGTTGGAAAAGGTAGCTAATGAACTTTACTATCCATCCTACCTCTCATTTGAGTCTGCTTTGTCAAGATACGGGATTTTGAGCCAAACTCCTTATACGTTAACATTTGCTACTACCAACCGCTCTAAAAAGCTTAAATTAGCAGGTAGAGAGGTGGAGTACAGGCAACTGAAAGATGAGTACTTCTTTGGTTATACACTAGAAATTGGCATCTATATTGCTGAACCTGAAAAGGCAGTGCTTGATCAGCTCTATATGCTGAGCAAAGGAAAAGTATCAAGCGATACAAGCGAGTGGTCATTAGTCGGTCTGAAAAAAAGTAAATTCTTACAATACAGTAAAAAATTTCCTGGGACAGTTCAGGAGAGCGCAAAGAAACTAGCTACAGGGTTTGGCAAGTACGTTACCACTATAGACGAAAGGGAATCGTTTTTATCAAGATATCAAAGCAAGCCAAATCTAAAGACATTAAAAAGCTAGGGCAGTTTGGGTGTAAATAATTCCCCTTTATATGACAAGTTTTATAAGAAGTTAGTGTTTACTCGGCTCCCAATCTTTGACCAGGTCCCTGGTATCGTAGCTGTATCGTTCCTCAATCTCTTTTTGACTTCTTTGTATGGCTGACCATATTCTTCAGCACTGAACGCTCTAACTTTCTTGAGCTGGTGCTTGCTGAAACCTTGATCCTTGATCTCTACCGGTTGGAAATTCAAGGGGCCACAGGGTAGTTCTTATCTTATCCCCGATTGCGGTAATACCAGATAGAGAGGGAGCTTTGAAATGAGTTGGGCTGGGGATGCTAATAGGTGACATGTCTCTTCGCCGTCACTGGAACCCACTCCCATCCATTCTCCTCCACAGTTAGGATTATTGGACCCCTTATCTCATTGACGTCGAACTTGTAGTCATAGACCTTCCCCGCCTCTAACGGTGTTAATTGTCTTATCCCATAGATCTCATATTGAGGGTGTGACAATTTGCGACAGCATCAAAGCTGCCTCGGTTCGAGCTTCCTTTCCGCTATTTTTGCGGCAATCCAAACTCAAGAGAAGACGTTCTCGGCCTCTGAGGCTTACCTCGCTTGTGGCAAGCTGGGGTACTCCTCGTGGAGAGGATAGTATTTCCGGATAAAATCTCCAGGGGTCAGGATGATGAGGGGAAGGTTGGCTGCTTTAAGAGCTGAGGTCATAAAATGCCTTCGATCCAGGGTGAGAAGAAAGTGGCTCCCGCCAGCGATCGCTGCCCCCAGCACGTGCGCATCCTCTTCATTGATGAGTTGGTAGTAGCTGCGAATCCGCTGGGATGAAGGGAGAGGAACGAGTACCCAGGGGACTTCAATAACAAGAGTATGAAAGCGTTCAAGGACTTCTTGGGGAAAATCCTCAAGGAGATTTCGTTCTGTTTCCAAAAGGACAGCCTGGCTGACAAGGGCAGTAAACCCACCCACTCTGCAAGCTTCCAGTACCAGGGCCGAGCCGCCTGAGGAAGAGATAGCCCCAGCCACCAGGACCGAGGCATCGAAGAATAACCTGGTTTCCCGGTTGATCCGCTTCACTCTTTTCTACCAAGAGCCGTGATGAGTTTCTCGGCCTTAGCCCTGGTCTCCTGGTCAAGCTCATCCTCCCGCAAGAACTCCTGGACCTGCTCGCGGCCATAGCGTCGCAGCCTGAGCCCCTGGGGCATAGCCGTGACCATCAAAAGGAGCTCGACGCTCTCCTTGGGCACCCGGTACTGCCTCCCAATCTTGGAGGCAAAGAGCTTCCCCTCCCGAATATAGCGATAGACTGTAGACGAGTTAAGCTGAAGATAGTCTGCTACCTGCTCCGGAGTCATGATTTCTTTGGTTGGCATAGGGACCACCTCGCTCTTTTCTTTAGAGTATTTTAATGCATTTAAATGTATTTTGTCAAATTTAAGTCAACTTCAGATGATGCCAGGCTACCCAATTTAATGAATCAGAAATAATCAGAAAAAGAATCTACCTCTCCTGTGATGCTACGCAACAAGGCAAATTTCATGGGCAAAATATGGGCAAAATATGGGCAAAAGGAAGAGCCTGAAAAATCGATTTGGGGAAACTCTCCATAAAAGGCAAAAAATAGCCCATTTTTTGGGAAATCACCCTTAAAATGGGCCTTTTTTGGAAATTTGTGGTAGCGGGGGCTGGATTTGAACCAGCGACCTTCGGGTTATGAGCCCGCTGGGGTTGTTTTATGGTGTTACATGATATTGCAGAATATTGCCTCTGATTAGGGAAAATCATGTAACACATTTGATGGTGTTGCACGGTGTTTTATAGTGTTTTGGCTAGTTTTGGTAGCAAAATGGTAGCAGCTCCTAAACGTATTAATCTTGTAGAACACTTGAAGGAAATAAAGAGGACAGCTCTATTTCCCGTCCCTCCGCATCAGTCCTTGTAATGAACACCGGCACGTGGTAATAATGAAATTGCTGCGGACAAGATAGGAGGTAAATATGTTGTTACAATACACTCAGAAAGCTTTGGAAAAGGCGGAATACAAAAAACTCGATGACGGAACCTGGTTTGCTGAAATTCCCGGTTTTGAGGGAGTCTGGGCTAATGGGAATACAGTAGAGGAATGTAGGACAGAGCTTTTGGAGGTCTTGGAGGAGCAAGAGCGATGAAGCAATTGCAGAAGAGCACTTTGGTGAATTGGACGCAAAAATAGGCAAACTCTTCGGGAACAGACTTCATCTTTTTACCACCAACATGGATGATCTCAACGCATTAAAGAGGTCAAACAAGGTAATTTTCCACTCACTAAAATCTGCACATTTGATCTATGGCAAGGAGTTGGAAGAACTAATAAGACAGAATGCCGAAGATACCGAGAACCACCAGGACAAGTTTAGGTTCAGAAAAGCTCTACATGCAGAAAGCCCAAAACCAGGGAAGCGGTTGGGTACAGGAGGTACGAGGCATCCAGCATCGTCTACCCCTGGTGAGTGTCAGACATTCAGCTATCCTCAGTAAAAAGAGTTCCTAACCTTCATTTCCTGGAGGTCCGTACCCTCTCAAGAAGCGGTGGGCGACTTTGGACTTTGGAGACCTTCTCGTGATACACCAAGAACCAAGGCACAAAATAGGCTACCGCTTGCCATCTGGGATCGCGGAGCATGTAACCCCCACCGAATGGTCTGCCACTAGCGTGACAACGTGCAGTAAAAACACTTTTATGTAAAAATATATGTATTAAAATACATATAAATTTCATGGAAACCAACGTCATCCATTGTGCCCATAGCACGAACATGTCCATGGTTGATGATGGGTCCGTGACCGTCATCGTTACCTCGCCTCCCTACAATGTGGGCAAGAACTACGGTTGTCATAACGATCTTGTGAATCTCAACAGCTATTTGAAGTTTCTAGGAAAAGTCTGGACGGAGTGTAAGAGAGTCCTGAGGCCCGGGGGACGGATCTGTATTAACATAGCCGGAGTGAACAGGAAGCCCTACCTCCCCCTCCACTCCCATATTGCCCTACAGCTGGTGGACTTGGGCTTCCTCAGGCGTGGGGAGATCATCTGGGATAAAGGAGCGAGTGTGGGTACTTCCACAGCCTGGGGAAGCTGGAGAAGTCCAGCAAACCCCACTTTGCACGACGTCCATGAGTATATCTTAGTCTTCAGCAAGGACGCTCTGGGTTTGAAGGGAAATGGGCGCCCTTCAGATATCACCACTGGGGAATTCACTGAATTCACCAGAAGCATCTGGCGATTTCGCACCGTTTCGGGAAAAAACGTGGGTCACCCGGCTCCTTTTCCGGAAGAGCTGCCCTACAGGCTTATCAGGCTCTACTCTTTTGCGGGAGACGTCGTCTTAGACCCCTTTGTCGGCTCTGGCACTACCTGTGTGGTAGTAGATAGACTGAACCGGCGCTGGATCGGCATAGATATCGACCCTCAGTACGTCAAGTTGGCCAAGGAGCGGATAAGGCAGAGCCGAAAAGTCTCTCCATTTGTATCTTCAAAGAAACCGAAAACAGGACGGCCACCCAGCGCAAGAAGGTCCCTCTTGCCCGTTGCGGGATATTGAGTCTTTGCAGTGTAAACGATAGAGATCTAGTTAAGGACTTCCTTAAGAGTAGTGGTGGTGTTTCAATCGCCATAATTTGCCCTCAGTCATTACGGTTCTACCCGCTCGATCTCTGGTACACGGTCGAATCCTTTGTCGAAGGTGACAATCTGGTTAAGCTTGTTCTGTTGCATCAGGACGGCGTGGTAGGCATCGGCAAAGGAGAGGTTGAGGTCCACGTACAGATCGAACACTTTACGGAAACGGCGTTTACCTGGGAGGATAATCCCCGGCAATTCGATCAAGGGAAGGATGGCTTCTCGAATCTTCGCCTTGGGTTGGTGGTACTGCCGCTGGAGGGTAAAGACCACCTCAAAGATCACCGTGTCAGCGGTGCGTACCTGAATCTCGCCCTGCTCAACCCGCTCAAGATAAGCGGTGGCCCGTGGCGAGTGCTCCGGGTGATCCCCGAGGAGATGACGCAGGATAATGTTAGCATCCAGAAACGGTGGTGCCATCTACCCTCCCATCCGTTCGACGACATCTTCGGCGATGGCACGCTCTGCTGCTTCCCGCAGCTCCTCAGCCGTAAGAGGCGGTTGGGTGGTCTTAAGCATACCAGCGGTGTGGGCAACGACGCTTCCCTTTCGCGCCAGCCGAACCTGGTCGCCCTCCAGAATAAAGGCGACCTTCTCATGCGCCACCACCCCTAAGAGTCGGCGAATCTCTACGGGAATGGTAACCTGACCTTTAGTGGTTACAGTCGAGAGTAATTCTTTCATATTTGCTCCTTCTCTAATTTGTATAGGTAATATCTATGTATTACATTCCTTACTTATTGTCAAGAAGCAAAACTGCTTGAGGTCACCGTTCGCCAGACCAGACCCCAGGAGCACAACTGGGCTATGCACCAGTAACAACCAATATCTCTTTTTGACTTCTTTGTATGGCTGACCATATTCTTCAGCACTGAACGCTTTAACCTTCTTGAGCTGGTGCTTGCTGAAACCTTGATCCTTGATCTCTACCGGTCGGAAATTCAAGGGGCCACAGGGTAGTTTTTATCTTATCCCCGATTGCGGTAATACCAGATAGAGAGGGAGCTTTGAAATGAGTTGGGCTGGGGATGCTAATAGGTGGCATGTCTCTTCGCCGAAACTGGAACCCACTCCCATCCATTCTCCTCCACAGTTAGGATTATTGGACCCCTTATCTCATTGACGTCGAACTTGTAGTCATAGACCTTCCCCGCCTCTAACGGTGTTAATTGTCTTATCCCGTAGCCTTTGAGTGAATTTTGCTTTAGCCAATCCTTAGCCAGCATAGTCGCTCTGCAGTCATCCTCATTATAGTCTATCACTTTCTGCATTTTATCTTTGTTTTTGTGCGGGTCCGTGACATATTGGAAATATAGTGCGATCGACTCCAAGGCGTTGACATCTGGGTGTTTCCATTTATATCCCATGTAATTTGCGACCTCCTTTAGCCCGTTGCCATAGGTCGGAAAGACGAAACAAGCAATAGCATCCCTATAGAGATCCCTCATATTCTCCAATATTACCCTCCGTATCTCATCAGCCAGTGCGTATCGCTCAGCCAGCCTTTCAAGGTGAACCCTCTCATAATGATGCCAGTGATATATGATGAAATCATTTTGTTTCAGAAGCCATTTTACGAACTGGCCAAACATCTCCCCCTCCCTGTCCAGGCCATGGGCAATGAAGGGCGCGTACTCCTCCTTTCCATCCTTCCTGGTTAGCACACCTATGAGATAATCCATTGCTACTAACTCCTCGTCTGCAACTTGTTCTCCAGTCCCTTCCAAATCCAAAAATATCTCTGTGCGCTTTTCTGGAAACTGACACAGGCCCAGGCAAATGTAATTCTCCGAAATCAACGCCTTTGAATTGAGTGAAAATTTTCTTGCCCTTTTCCCTCCAATCCCTTTGATCTTGACCAGGTCCTCTAGCGGGGTTTTCGCAAGGTCATCGACAGTACCTATCCTCATCTCCGTCAGCTTCTGTTTGAAGGACGGCCCCACACCGCTAACCAGAGATATGTCCCTTCTCCTTATGGCTTCCTCGTTGTTATAAGTCTCCCAGGGCCACTGGCAGGCCCCATAGGTTGGAGTCACTTCCTTCCCCCTCAATATCTCCCGAATATCCTCTAATATTGCCAATAGCTCAACTTCATCATAACCTACCTCAGATTCCTCGTAGTCCCTGTTGATTAGATAGAACACAGGGGACGTGTACCCCTGAATTTTCCCGAGTATATAGTTGTAAAAGGCCACCTGATAGATGTGGTGTTTTTGAATATTCTTGGCAAGTTTTATTTCCTTGACAACATAATGGTAGGGTCCGAATATTGACGGCTCCGTATCTCGTCTCCACCACATCAAATATTCCCATAAGCCCCTCAGACAAATAAAATGCTGGTAAACCACAAAGCACTCTCACCCCTTTGTTCATTTCTTCCAAAAGGACTCTGAAGCCTTCTTTCAGGGTTTTGTATTCCAGTTTCTCGGCTTCGGAGTACGCCGTTTCTATTACTTGCCTCTCATGCGTCCTTCCCTGCTCGAGTAGTAGTTTTTGATACTCCGTCACAGAGTCTTTCTTGTGCTCAGGTGCGAACCTGTCACAATGAACCATAAAAGGTGAGACAATATAGTTATAAATGGTTCTGGCCATGATCCTATCTCGTGTCGCAAGGGATAGGCAACTTTCATACATTCTATTAATATTAATATCTAGAGGGGTCAAAGCCATTGCTCGACGCCGCCTTTATGACTCTCTTTCATTCTCATACTACCAAATTCTCTGTAAAATCCATCAAGTTTCTGCGAAAAATACTTTCTATGCAAAAACCCTGTACAGGTTAAAGAATATATGTACCATCCGTCCAAAGCAACATCACGATAGCTCTATTCTCGTCCCTCCGCCATCAGTCCTTGTAATGAGCACAAGCATGTGGTAATAATGAAAGTAACAAGGGGATAACACATGGAGAGATTAGACCGCATTACGATTAACCCGAACATCTGTCTGGGTCAACCGACGATTCGAGGCATGCGCATCACGGTCAGCGTCGTCCTTAAGATGCTGGCGGGCGGCAAATCCATCCAGGACGTGCTCGATGCTTATCCAGAGCTGGAAGTTGAGGATGTACTCGAAAAATCTTCATCTGAATCAACGATTTTATTATCAAGGATAGCTACGTATTTATTATCATAATCTGCTACTATTTCTTCCTTATTCTGCGCAAAATACTCTTGTGCTTGCCTAAAATCAGCCAAGTCATCTGCTTTGGTTTGTGACGGAGGAATAGCAGAAAGATAGGTGTTAAGGGGAAGGAGCTCCTGTCTTGTGGCCGTTTTGATAGCGGTAATCATTTGCCTGATAATGCAGAATTCAGCAAAGACTCTAAAAGAGGCCTCTTTGTTCTCCCGGAAATCCAAAATGGCTTTGTAAAGACCTATCATTCCCTCCTGGATCAGGTCTTCCTTATCCGCCCCCACCAGAAAGTAGGAAGTGGCCTTCATCTTAACCAAAGACTTGTATTTATTGAGGAGGAAAGAGACAGCTTCCTGGTTTCCCTTTTGAGCCAGCCTTATTAAATCATTATCCCCCAGTGTCCTGAACTGTTCAAAAAGTGCTAAAGTGCTCTCCGAGCTCCCGCTCAAGATTATCGCCTCCAGCCTCTTAAACTCCTTTCTTCTATCTTATCGGACTATTCCTCCCCACAGTTAAACTTTTTAGCCCTTCGCATGTCTTCTAATCTGGCTCTCACTCCATTATTCACTCGACCCGAGAGAGGAAAGGGACCAGGCTGGTAATGATCGATCTTCTCTCTCATCTCCTTTTCAGTAGTTCTCATCTCCTGGATCATCTCCTGCGGAGGCTTCCGGTACACTCCCTTTCCAAAGATCATCTTCTGTTGGGCATAGTCAGAAGTAACTACGAAGATCCGACGCTCCCCCTTGTAATCATAGATATATCTTTCAATGAATTGGTCGGCGCTCTGCCCACTCCGGGTAAAAACAATCTTCACCCTGCCCACCGAGCTCTCGGCAATTTCTCGGCTATTAGATCTATGAGCATCAAAGACAATCATAGCTTCCGTATCTTTTAAGGAGGCATGGCCGAGGAAAAGATCTATCACCTTCTGCCGCTCTTCTTCCAGGCTACCCGGCTTTCCTCCATCTATTTAGTCCCCCATCTCCATATTTGTGCAAGTCGGCCCGCAGCTCAAGTATATCAAAAAATCCTTTAATCTCCTATCCTGTCTGACATGTTTTTGGACAAATCGGGCTTGGTGCGGCGACACAAAGTGAAGGGTTTGCAGGTTTTGCACAGCCTGAGTGACAGGATCTGACAGGCTAGAGAGTTAATATATGTAGCAGAGTAACAATGGGAGTACCTATGAGTTCTGGATAGTTGCTCGCCGAAGATCAAGAGGAAGTAAGTGGTTTTGGAGCAGCAGCAGGAGAGAATAGTTTGATAGGGGAAGAGGGTTTTGCTCATGCTAACTATGAACAGAACTAAAAAAATCCTCATTGGGGTCGCAGTAGCTCTCCTAGCCAGTCTTCTCTTGGCTCTCTTTGCTCTTTATCAATTTTCGGCTCCCCAAAGTAAGGCTCCTGAAGAGAGAATAATTATTAATTTAGGGACCTCAGAGAAAGAGCTGATTAATCAGCTCCATGCTCAAGGCTATATAAGAAGCCCTCTCGCTTTTAGTATGGTTCTTACCATCAAGGGCGGGCATGGAAAAATTGAGCCAGGGGGCTATCTGATCTCCAAAGCTATGTCCGCCTGGCAATTAGCGGACAGCCTGGTTAACCACCCCTACCAGAGGTGGGTACTCTTGCCCAAAGAAACCGAGTATCTTTATTTCCTGCACGACCAAGAAGGAAAAATTCATCCTGCCCGCACTTATGAAGAACATTTAGAGAATATTGAGAAATACCTAAGATAGCAGCGTTATAGGAATTTCCATAGGAAAGGATGGTTGGTTATCGGGCAGGAGTAAAGAGTAGGGTGGCGGAGAAGCCAATAAAGAAGCTGAATATTTTAGGGAGGCTTATATGGTGACCAAAGAGGTGATTCACTTCACCCACGGCGAGCGCTCTCAGGCCGGAGAGCGCCTGGATCAAACCCTGCTGGGAAAAAATGGTAGCAAAAACCCCCAAAAACAAGGAAGAGATACTATCCTTTTCGGATAATATCCCTTCTGACCAGGTGTTTTGTTGGTAGCGGGGGCTGGATTTGAACCAGCGACCTTCGGGTTATGAGCCCGCTGGGGTCGTTTTATGGTGTTACATGATATTGCAGAATATTGCCTTTGATTAGGGAAAATCATGTAACACATTTGATGGTGTTGCACGGTGTTTTATAGTGTTTTGGCTAGTTTTGGTAGCAAAATGGTAGCAGCTCCTGAACGTATTAATCTTGTAGGAGAAGGTTCTTATTTTTAGCTCACACTTGACATGATTGTTAAAAAGTGTATACTTCAGAGTGCTAACTTTAAAGGATGAAGGAGATAGAATGGAAAGGAAAGTTACTGCTAAGGAACTACGCAACAAGGTTTCATCTGTCCTTAGAGAGGTAAGGCGCGGCAAAGAAGTGTTTATATCCTATAGAGGTAAGGAAATTGCCGTCTTGAAGCCCGTAGAAGAAAAAGTGAGTAAAGACTTTAATGCAGTTGGATTTGGCATGTGGAAAGAAAGGCAAGATCTTAAGGACGTTGAAGAATGGTTAGCGGAAAAAAGGAAACCAAGATACAGCGGGTGATCTTTGATACAGATGTGCTGATTTGGTACTTTCGAGGCAACGCCAAGGCCAAAGAATTTATAGAGTCGATACCTTATGAAGAAAGGTGTATATCTTCCTTAATATATATGGAGCTTCTACAAGGATGCCTGAACAAGAAAGAGTTAAAGGATGTAAAAGCATTTGTGGATGAAAATTTTGCTAATATCATCCATCCGAATGAGGTAGCCTCAGAAAAGGCAATTGCTCTTATGGAGCGTTTTACTCTTTCACACGGTCTTAGAGTGGTAGATGCCCTTGTAGCCGCAATAACGATAGAACAAGGGTTACAGCTTGCCTCTGCCAATACCGGACATTACCGATTTATTAAGGATATCCAACTCCTTCCCTTTGAACCTTAGCTACATTATTTGACATAGGCAATCCAGAAGACGGAGTTGCCTCCCTACCTTAAGAACTTTTGAGATTATCTCTTGCCACTAGATATAATAACATCAACACTACCCCAGCAGTGTTGGCAAACAAGTCCTCTAAGGAAAATTCCCTGTAAGGTAGTATCCCCTGAACTAGCTCCATCAACAAACCGTAAGCAAAAGAGAAAACTCCTGCCCATAAGATTATCTTCTTAATTCTTAGTCTGAAGGTAAAATAAAATACCCCACATGTTATTAGATACATAATGAAGTGGGCTATTTTATCAGATTTCTCCGGTGCTCCAACTTCTGGCACTGGCAGCAGAGATAAAGCAGTGATAAGCCCAATCCAGAGGATAAATACTAGTTCAAAAGAAAATGGGATTGCTTTATTGCTCATTTGGAATATGTCCTTTTGTCTTGGCCATTCTGAGCGTTAGTTCTATCATTCTCAGATGGTAAACCATCTACCCTTCAGGGAGTCTACCTTTGAGTCTTGAGATTCTTCGGTAGCAGGCCGCGTCACAAGCTGCGTCACAATGATATTAGCCCAAGTTCCGCAGAACCCCGCTTTTTGGGGTATTTTTTGGGGCCGCAAGGGGCC
>NZ_BLRZ01000035.1 GCF_013281975.1 Candidatus Hakubella thermalkaliphila
GAGTTGATAATACTTTCAGCATAACTTCTTCTTTTATCCTTTTCTCCATGCTTTTTTTTTGGCATGGCCGGTACAAAAAGTCAACTTTATTTTGTTACAAGCCCCAACCGTCCGCCGGACCAGGTCAGTCAACTGTTCTTTAGCTACCACTTTGTCCAAAGCCATAACTATTTTCCTCCTTAATTGATCTTAGGATTTTATCTAGCTTTTCGCCCACACCAGAGACAGACCCCTTTCCCACCCCCTCTGAGTTTGACAAAAAATCGCCTACTTTTTGGCAGACTAGTAGCCAAGGATATTGCTTGTTCATTAGGCATAAACGGATCATATCACAGTATTAGTTATGTGGGAATTACCTTACTCAATGAGAGACTCTACAAAAACCCGGGGCTCAAAATAGGCCAGATCTTCTACCTTCTCCCCGAATCCAACCAGCTTGATAGGTATCTTCAGCTCGTTGCTGATAGTAAGGACAATCCCACCCTTGGCTGTACCATCCAACTTAGCCAGAATTATGCCCGTCACCCCCAGAGCATCGTTGAAGATCTTAGCCTGCGAGAGAGCGTTTTGTCCGGTGGTGGCATCCAGAACCAGGAGAACCTCATGGGGTGCACCTCCCATACTTTTGGCAATGACCTTTTTGATCTTGACCATCTCGGCCACCAGATTGTGTGACGTGTGCATCCGTCCTGCTGTATCTATGATAAGGAGGTCGCTTCCCCTGGATTGGGCCGCCTTCAGGGAGTCGAAGACCACTGCTCCGGGATCAGCACCCCGATGGTGACTCACCACCTCTACCCCTACCCGATCACCCCAGTTTTCCATCTGCTCAATGGCCGCGGCCCGAAAGGTATCAGCAGCGGAGATCATAACTTTTTTGTTCTCTCCCTTGAACATGTGGGCCATCTTGGCTATGGTAGTAGTCTTGCCCACGCCATTTACCCCTACCATTAAATAGACGGTGGGCCCGACCTCAGAGAAGTACAACCCCTGACTACTCTCGGCCAGGATTTTGGTGCACTCTTCCTTCAGAATATCCTTTATTCTTTGGGGGTCGCTTATTCTACCTCTGGCCACTTTCTGTCTGGCCGACTCAATTAGATAGAGGGTGGTAGCAACTCCGATGTCAGCCAGGATTAGCCCTTCTTCTATCTCCTCCCAAATAGATTCATCCACACTTTTGAACCTGGAAATGATTATATTCAGAGTTTCAGACAGATTCCTTCTGCTCCTGGTCAGGGCTTGTTTTAGCCTATCTAATAGAATTTTTTCTGTCATTATATTCTCCTCTCGGCGTAGTTCACACTGATAACATGAAACCGTTATGCCACAAGGGCACAAAGGAACATGAAAATTAAGATGCATTTTCACAGGAAAAATGAGGTATCGCGAGAGTGTAGGTAGAGGGCCCGCGAGTAGATTTTGCTCTGACCCACGGTACCAACCTGGTTTTCAATGTGAACTAGTTAGCAGTTATAAATCTCTCTTCTACCTTCTCTGAAATAACTTTGGATATGCTATCGGGCCGTATGGATACTCCGTAGAGAACGTCAGCTATCTCCATGGTCCTCTTTTGGTGGGTGACTACAATTACCTGATGTCTTTCCTTAAAATTCTCTAAAAGCGCGATAAAGCGGGCCAGGTTAACATCATCCAGAGCAGCATCTACCTCATCTAAAACATAGAAGGGGCTGGGTCTGGCCTCATAAATGGCGAAAAGAAAGGCCAGAGATACCAGCGCTCTTTCCCCACCCGAGAGAAGAGAAAGTTTGTCAGACCTCTTGGAGCCATTCTTGATGTGAATCTCTATCCCGCCCTCTTCATCATCTACTTCCAGACAGCCATCTCCTTCAGGAAAGAGGACTTTTATGATATCCCTGAATCGACGGTCAATTTCTTCGAAGGAGTTATAAAACATTTCCTCTGTCTTCAGATCGATCTCTCTGAGGATTTTTCTAATAGAGTCTCTGCTCTTCTCCAGATCTTCTATCTGGGATAGCAGAAAGTTTCTCCTTTCCAGCTCCCTGGCGTACTCGCCGGCAGCCAGAGGGTTAACGGGTCCTATGGTTCCCATCCTCCTCCTGATATCGGAAATTTCCCGCTCCAACGCCTCTATGTCGGAGACGGCTCGCCCTTCTCTCTGAGCCATAGACCAGGCGGAACCAAATTTCTCCTCCATCTCGCTAAGCAGTTCCTGTCTTTTTACCCCCGCTTCGGTCATGGCCAGCTCTATCCGGTGCACCTCTTCCCTCTCCTGCTCCTGCCTGGATCTCAGATCGGAGATCTCCTTCTGCACCTTCTGGAGCTCCTGGCGGAAAACCTGGTATTCCTGAGGATCAGCAAGCTCCCCTTCCAGCCCCTTCCTGAACAGGTCCTCTGTTTTCTTCATTCTCCGTCCAAGTTCTCCTAACTCTCGGACCGAATTCAGAGAGTTTTCCAGCCCGGTAATTTCTTTCTGGAGAGTTTCCTTCCGACCATGCAGATCCGCCGTCCTCCTGCCCTTGAGAAGAGATTCATAACTCACTATCCTCTCTCCCACCGTTCCTATATCAACCTTGAGCTCCATCTTCCTCTGCTGGAGTTCCCTTTCCTCAGCTTCCAGAACCCTCACCTCCTCTTCTAAAGACAGGGAGGAAAGAGAGAGGTTCTTTCTCTCCTCATTGAGCTGACATATCTCCTTCAGGGCAGGAATAATTACTACCTCCAGAGAGTTGAGGGCCCTGATTATCTCCTGGTACTTCTCCGAACCTGGCAGGGAGTCGCTTTTCTTGATTTCCCTGATTACTCCAGGAAGATCCATCTTCTCCAGTTCCTCTTTGGCTCTGGTGATGGCTCCGTCCATCCTGCCAGCAGTTTTCTCCAGAAGTCTCCCGTTATTCTTCCTCTTTATATCCAGAAGACCCATCTCCATCTGGATCTTACCAGCCTTCTCTCTGAGTTCCTTTAGTTCTATATTCTTTTGATTGAACAGGTCCTTGGCCAACTGCAGCTCCTCTTCCTTCTGGGCTACCTCGGTCAAATCTCGATCCAGAGATTGGGCCTCGGCCCGGACTGAGGCCAGGTCTCTTTTCAGATAGCTCTCCTTGCTGGCAGTCATCAAGAGAAGGCTTTCCAGACGCCCCTGCTCTTTCTGTAGTCGGCTCCTTTTTTCCAGCATTGATGCATAACTGTTCCTAAATCCTGGCAGGCGACTGTCCAGATCTTCGGCCCTCCGGATCTTCTCCTCCATCAGCTTTGCTATACTACCCAGTCCCTCAAGCCTTTTACGCTTCTCCTCCTCTAATCCCTCCAATTCCACGTTAAGTCTTTGTAACAAGGCCAGACTCCGGTCTATCTCCACCTCCCTCAGTCTTTTTTCCAGATTAGTCCATTCTTCTGCTTTTTTAGCCTGAGCTTTCAGGGGGGTGATCCTTTTATCGATCTCTCTTAATATATCCTTTACCCGTAAAAGATTCTCCTCGGTAGCCTCCAGCCTTCGAAGGGTCTTCTCTCTTCTCCTCTTGAACTTTACGATTCCCGAGGCTTCTTCAATTACCATTCTCCGATCCAGGGGCTTACTCAGGATAATTTCTTCCAGGCCTCCCTGGGAGACAATGGAATGAAGTTCTCGACCCATCCCGGCATCAAAAATTACTTCCAGAATGTCGTTCAAGCGGCACGGGGCAGAATTCAAAAAATATTCCGACCCTCCAGCCCGATATACCCGGCGGGTGATGGCGACTTCGCTGAACTCCAGGGAAATACGCTGGTCCGAGTTATCAAAAACCAGACTGACCTCAGCTATACCCAGAGGCTTCTTGCTGGGACTGCCAGCAAAGATCACATCCTCCATCCTGGTGCCCCTAAGGCTTTTGACTCTTTGTTCCCCCAGGACCCAGGCAATAGCCTCCACAATGTTACTCTTGCCGCTGCCATTAGGCCCGACAATGACTGATATGCCAGGCTCAAAGACAAGCTCCGTCTTCTCGGCAAAAGACTTAAATCCTTTGAGGACTACCTTTTCCAGATACAAATTTTTTCCTCTAATAGCGAATGATGATAAGGGGGTAAGTATTCTATCCTCACAAGACTGTCCTAACCTGGGGGAGAATTCTGCTTATGATACACATAACGCCGCTAGACCTGTTGTGGGACACATTATGATATGGACTTATCCTCACTGGTTATGTCTGCTATCTTTCTCAAGGCCTCCTGGGCTGCTATTTGTTCGGCCTCTTTTTTGCTTTTACCTGAACCCTCTCCCCAGACCTGACCATCAACCTGAAGTTGAACGTAGAAGGTTTTGTTATGGTCGGGACCAATGGCTTTGGTGACCCGATAAACTATCTCGCCAGCCCCCTCCCTGGCCATTTTCTCCTGAAAGGTGGTTTTGTAGTCCACCATGGTGGGCCTTTTAATCTCCTGTTCGATCTTTTGTCCGAAGACCTTCCTTATCCATCTATCAGCCTCTTCCAGACCCCTATCTAGAAACAGGGCCCCGATAAAGGCTTCCAGGCTATCAGCCAGTATGGAGTCTTTCTCTCTCCCCTGGTTTTCCTCCTCGTTTCTGCCCAGAAGTATCAGATCCTTGAGGCCGATCCTTCTGGCTACTTCAGCAAGAACAGGGGCACTTATCAGCCTGGCTCTCAGCTTGGCCAGGTCTCCCACATCGACCTGGCCAAGCCTGGTATAAATGTAGTGAGTAACTGACAGAGATAGGACCGAATCTCCCACAAACTCCAGACTCTCATTAGCCTGAGAAAAGTCGCCCTTCTCGTGAAGATAGGATCTGTGGGTGAGGGATTGGATCAAAAGAGGCCGGTTGCGGAAGTTGACTCCCTGCTCTTTGACCCATTGATATATTGTCTCTAATTTCTTTTGTTCTGACATTCGATCCCTAGGAGAGATGGGCTTGCAGGTATTTGACCACATCCCCTACCGCAGAAATCCCTTCGGCATCCTGGTCTGGTATCTCGATGCCAAATTCTTCCTCGAAGTTCATGATTAGCTCGACGATGTCCAGAGAATCGGCGCCCAGACCATCGACAAAGGTAGTCTCCGGCTTTATCTCCCCCTCATCAATTCCCAGGGTCTCCGAAACTATCCTCTTTACCTTGGACAAAATCTCCTCTTCTGCACCCACTTACCTCACCTCCCTCTCCATCTCCTTGGCTATTTTCTCCACGGTTTTCTCCTGGACCATCTCCACTGCCACCTTGATGGAGTTCCTTACGGCTTTAGCCCGAGAGCTCCCGTGGCCGACAATAACCACGCCATTAAGTCCCAGTAGCAGAGCTCCTCCGTACTCCTGGTAGTCCAGACTTCTCTTTACTTCCCTTAGGGCCGGCAGAAGAGCCAGGGAGCCCAACTTGGAACGAAGATCTCGGGTAAATTTCTCTTTCAGTTGCGAAAGAATCATGGAAGCCGTGCCCTCGATAGTTTTGATAATCACGTTTCCGGTGAAGCCATCGGCCACCACTACATCAGCCTTGAATCCAAAAAGATCACGGCCCTCTACATTGCCCACGAAATTAAGGTCCGACTCCTTGAGGAGGCCATGAGCTGTGATGTAGAGAGAACTACCTTTAGTCTCTTCTTCCCCTATATTGATGAGGCCTATCTTGGGCTCCTTGACTCCAAATCTGGATCTATAATATACCTTCCCCATGATAGCAAACTGAGTCAGAAACTCCGGCCTGCAGTCGGCATTGGCCCCCGCATCCAGAAGTACCAGAGGGGGCGATCCTCTGGGAATAGTCACAGCAATAGCCGGCCGCAGAACTCCTCTTATCCTTTGCAGATACCGAAGAGAGGCGGCCAGGCAGGCTCCAGTATTGCCAGCCGAGACAAAAGCATCTCCTTCTCCCTCAGCCACCATTTTCAACCCTGCCACCAGGGAAGAATCCTCTTTGGAACGGATAGACTCTACGGGGTGCTCTTCCATCCCGATTACCTCAGGGACATCCACAACATGTATTGCATCCCCCGCGAAGCCCGCGGATTGCAAAACTTTCTCCACCTCTTCTCTTCTTCCCACCAGTATGATCTGCAGGCCGGGAAGGAATCTCAAGACCTCAATAGCTCCCAGGACTACTTCCCTGGGAGCATAATCTCCGCCCATAGCATCGACGATAATTCTTGGTGCCAACAGTGATCTCCTATCCATCACCAGTACCTACCTTCTCATAACCGACCTTGCCCTCCTCTCTGGCTGCGCCTATGACAGCCACAGAGGAGGGGCAGAAAAGATGTTCGAAGATCATACTAAACCTTGAAGTTAGACTTTAGAGACCGCTACTTCACACTTATGATCTCACGGCCCTCATAGTATCCGCATTGGAGGCAGATTTTATGCGGTTCCTTCATTTCATGGCACTGGGGACACTCAACCAGGGAAGGCAGGGACAGTTTTTGATGGGTACGTCTCTTATTTCTTCGAGACTTGGACATCTTCCTTTTGGGTAGAGGCACTTTCTTCTTTCACCACCATTTCTTTAAGTAATCTGGAGAGCTTCTCCTGAAACCCCTCCATCCTTATGTCCGTTGTTTCTTGCTGGCATGCACATTGACCCAGGTTTCTATTCTGCCCGCAGACCGGACAGAGACCCAGGCAGTCCTCTTGGCAGAGGACGGACAGAGGGACAGAGAGAATTATATTCTCTCTTATGATCTGCTCCACGTCCAGTAAATTATGCTCCAGATAGATCACCTCATCGTCTTCCAAATCCATCTCTTGGTCTTTGGCGACCCCTACCACAGGGATGGTAAAGGAAGTCTGGAGATGGAAGAGGGCCGGGTCTGCACATCTCACACAGGTGGTCTCCACTTCACCCTCTATAGACCCCGAGAGAAGAATTTTCTCTTCCACCCAACTGACCAGTAGGTGAATATGGAAATCGCCCTGGAATCCTTCTTCGGAAAGCAGAAGGTTTGGGAAATGGAGATAGTCCCGGATGTGAAACTCTGCGGTCTTCTTGTCCTCTAGAAAATCTTTCAGATCTAAGGCATATTTGCTATTTTTCATTTTGAAACAGACGCCCCTTGCCAGTCACAAAGCATTCTTCTTCTACTAGAGCAGTGACCTCTTCTTTTTCCTGCGAGTTGGCCCTAGCCCTCCTCTGAATAGGCTTGGGGCATAACTTCTCCCTCGGCCGGCTTGCCCTGGAGCTGCTCTCTTCCCTTCTCCACTGTAGTTAGAAGCTTGTGCAGAATAGCCTGAATGTTAGCCAGTTTTTCATCCACATAGTCCTCGGCCTCCATTCTGATGGTTCTGGCCCTTGTTTCAGCCGCCCTTATGATCTCCTCGGCTTGCCTGGTAGCCTTCTTGACAATTTCTGTCTCTCCCACTAACTTCTCAGCCCGCTCGATGGCCTCCTGCACCAACCGCTCGGCGTCCTTTTTGGCCTCTTCCAGCATCTCCTGCCTCTCTTTTACTATCCAGCGGGCCTGCTTGAATTCTTCCGGCAGGATCTGCCGCAGCTCGTCGATCAGATCATACATCTCTTCCTCGTTGACAATAATATTGGAGGTGAAAGGCAGCCGGCGGGCCTCACTGATCATCTTCTCAATCCTATCTATCTGTTCGAAAGTTTCCATTACCTCCCTCCTGCCATATCAAATTCTCAAAACTCCTTCTCTCTGAAACATCGGATAATATCACCCCGGATCTCCTCCGGCACCAGATCGTCTAAACATCCTCCGTAGACAGCAACCTCCTTAACGGTGCTGGAGCTCAGAAAGGAATATCGGGGTCTGGCTACCAGGAAGACGGTCTCAATCTCCGGATAGAGTTTATGGTTTATCTGAGCCATTTGAAATTCATACTCGAAGTCGGTCATAGCCCGCAACCCTTTGATAATAACACTGGCCTTTTTGGCTTTGGCAAATTCCACCAGAAGGCCATCAAAACCAGCTACCCCCACATTATCCAGCCCTAAAAGACTGCTGTTTAAAAATTTCAGCCTTTTCTCCAGAGAAAAAAGAGGAGCCTTGCGGGACGGACTTTCGGCCACCGCGACAATAACCCGCTCATACATCCTGGCCGCTCTAACAATTATGTCTTTATGTCCCATGGTCACCGGATCGAAACTTCCTGGACATACAGCTATGGTCACTACCCCGAACTCCCTTGAAAATAACCCAATTTTCATGCGACGTGGTGCGCCGCGGTGCAGGGGCGATTCCTTCTCCAAAATCCCTCGGTAAACTCCCCTCTCCTATGAACAGGAACGGGGCTTCCTACTTAAAAAAAGGACGGTCGATTGACCGAACCTCCTTTCCTTGATGGGACTGAAATGGGCCGGAGTCATCTCCTGCCTCCTGGCCAGGGGAATTTTCAGGATAATCTCTCCTTCATCCTTCAAGACATCAGTGGTCGAGAGCAGATAAAAAAGAGCCTCTAAAATACCCTTCCCTATTTTATATGGAGGATCAACAAAAATCAAATCGAACTTTTCCCCCCTCTTATCAAGATATCGCACTGCGGCCAGAGCATCCATTTTTAAAACTGTTGCCCGCTGCGGATCAGCCAGGCCCACTCTCTCTAGATTTTCTTCGACCAGCCTCACCGCCCTCTCATCCTTATCCACAAAAATCACCCTTTGGCATCCTCTGCTGAGAGCCTCTACCCCCAGGCTCCCGGTGCCGGCAAAGAGATCGAGGACCTGGGCATCTTGTACCAAATGGCCGAGGATGTCAAAAGTGCTCTCTTTGACCTGATCCAGAGGAGGCCGGATGTAGAGACCTCTTATGTTTTTGAGCTTTCTCCCTCTGGCTACTCCGGCGATTACTCTCAAAATGTCTGTGCCACCTCTAGAAGTTTTTCTATTACTTTTACAAAATCAGGCCCAGAAAGCCCCGCAATTTATTGCTGGGGATGAATGGCCCCTTGTTTTTTGCGCCTAATGTGCTATCATCCTTGTAGCACTTTGACAACGTATGAGGTTATTGCCACAATCCCACGCGATGTAAAACGTTGTGGGTATGTCTGGCGAACTTTAGGATTCTCTAGACTCAAAAGTATCAGGGAGAAATCCCTGTAGTAGCGGTTATGGCACCCGCCTCAGGCGTCAGATTCAACTGGCACCTGTGTTGCTCAGCTAACTGAGAACCCCCGCACTTTAGTGCTGGGGAGTGTCAACCCTGATCCTCAAAAAACCTTGGGGGCAGAAGCCTGTGGCAACACGCCTGAAGTAGTTTCTGGCTTCGGCGAAAACGGTGATCCTCCAGGAAGGCAAAGGCCTTCTCTCTTACCTTTCCTATTATTTTCTTATGTCGGACCATGCTGGCAATCTTAAGATCGGGAAAACCGGATTGCCTCTCCCCAAATAGTTGCCCCTCCCCGCGGATAAAGAGATCTCTTTCCGCCAGTTTGAAGCCATCGGAGATCTTAATAAAGGCATCGATTCTCTTCTTAGCCTCCTCCTTTTCCCTGAGATCAGCGCAAAGAAGGCAGTAGGAGCGGTCGCCTTTGCGGCCTATCCTGCCCCTCAGTTGGTGAAGCTGGGCCAGACCGAAGCGCTCGGCATTTTCTATGAGCATAACCGTAGCCTCTGGCACATCCACTCCTACCTCTATCACCGTGGTGGAAATAAGAATATCTACTCCATCGCCCCTGAACTTTTCCATAATCTGGGCTTTCTTAACTGAATTTATCTGGCCGTGCAGCAGACCCACCTGATAGTCTTTAAACACCACATTTTGAAGAAATTCGGTCTCCTGAAGAACAGCTTTGAGCTCCATTTTGTCCGACTCATCGATGAGGGGACAGATAACATAGGCCTTTTTCCCCTTATCTACCTCTTGTTTGATCAACTGATAGGCCCTCTCCCGGTGGCTTTCCTCTACCAGGATAGTTTTAATGTCCCTTTTACCCTGCGGGAACTCATCAATAAGGGAGACCTCCAAATCCCCGTAGATGGTCTGAGAGATACTTCTGGGTATGGGCGTAGCCGACATGACCAAAAGATGAGGAAAGACAGCCTTATCCTTGAGCCTCCCTCTCTGTCTCACCCCAAACCTGTGCTGCTCATCAATTACAGCCAGGGCCAGGTTTCTGAAGGCCACGTTTTCCTGAATCAGGGCGTGGGTCCCTATCACTATGTCTATCTCTCCCCGGGCCATATCCTCATAGAAACTCTTTCTCTGACCAGGAGTCAGGGAACTGGTTAGAAGAGCCACCTTCACCCCCCAGTCTTTCACCAGAAAACACAGGCGCTGGTAGTGTTGTTCAGCCAGTATCTCTGTGGGCACCATAAAGGCTCCCTGATATCCATTGAAAACAGCGGTCATAAGGGCGATGATGGCCACGATAGTCTTGCCGGATCCCACATCCCCCTGAATCAGTCTGTTCATGGGGTGGGGCTGGGAGAGATCCTTCCAGATCTCGCCCATCACCCTCCTTTGGGCCCGGGTTAGACGGAAAGGAAGGCCCTCCATAAACTCCAGGATTTTTCTATCTGGAGAAAGAGCTACGCCTGGAAGCTGGAAGGCAGATCTCTTCTTCATGGCTAAAGCGAATTCCAAAAGGAAGAGTTCCTCAAAGATTAGCCTCCTTCTGCTGATGAGAAGGAGATTTTTGGCGGAAGGGAAATGGATCTGCTCCAGAGCCTCAGAGCTCAACAGATCCAGGTTCTGGCTCATCCTGAATGTAAGAGGCAAGAGGTCCAGAAAGTCCGAGAATTCCCTTATGGCTCGGAAAATAAGCTTTCTGAAAGTTCTGGGGCTCAGGCCCGCGGTCAGGGGATAGAGGGGGATGATCCGACAGGTATTCAAAACATCAGTCTCCTCCGTCCCCGGGCCGTCCAGTACATCGTAGAGGGGGTTCACTATCTGGAGGCTGCCATAGTTAAACTTAACTGTCCCGCTGAAAGCCACCTGGTCGCCTACCTTAAAGAGATCAGCCAAATAGTTCTGGTTGAACCAGACTCCAATTAGATAGCCAGATCCATCAGAGATAACTATCTGCAGAATATCCTTGCCTGAAAAAGATCTCCGCTTGTCTATGGTCCTGACCTGGCCTATGACGGTAACTTTGCTATCCACCTGGAGTTCGGAGATCTTCTTAATGGTGCTCAGATCAAGATAGGTCCTGGGAAAGTGGAGAAGAAGATCCAATATAGAGCTGAGTCCGAGACGGGACATTCTCCCCCTGGTCCTGCTGACAGCTCCTCGGAGTTGTCCCAAGTCCCCCAAGACCCGAAGTTGATTTTGTACTTCCCTGGCCTTGGGGAGATAAAAGAAAAGAGAACTCTCTGCCTCACTGCTGGGGGTAAGGTTGACATCGACAATGCTTTTGGCGCCGAGCGTGTTTATTTGTTTCATTCCAGAGAGAAAAGATAGGGATAAAGGGGCTGACCGCCCTCGTGGAGCTCTACTTCCAGATGAGGGTATAATTTCTTGATTCGATCAGCCAAAAGCTCAGTGTCTTCATCAGAGGAACCTTCCCCTTTATAGATGGTTAATATTTCATCCTCCTCTCCCACCATGCTTCCGATGAGATGCAGGCTGGTTTCCACTAAATCTCGACCGATAGCTCTTATCTCTCCATTGCAAATTCCGATGACATCATGGCGGGTAATTTTCCCTATTTTGGACTCCGAATCCCGGATGGCAAAGGTTATCTCCCCGGATTTAACCCGCTCCATAGCCTCCAGCATCGACTTACGGTTTTCTTCCACATCCATTTCCTGGTTAAAGGAAAGGATCGCTGAGATGCCCTGGGCGATGGATTTGGTAGGGATAACTACCATTTTCTTATCCGAGACCTTTCCTGCCTGCTCCGCGGTCAAGATGATGTTCTTGTTATTAGGGAGGATGAAGATGCTCCTGGCGGAAACTTTTTCCACGGTATCCAGGATATCTTTAGTGCTGGGGTTCATGGTCTGTCCCCCGTTGACTATTCCATCTGCCCCCAGGCTCAGGAAGATCTCCCTCAGCCCCTCACCGCTGCACACGGCTAAAACCCCCAACTCCTTCACTTCTTTCACTTCTTTGCTGGCCAGCTTTTTGGCCCTCTCCGAGGCCTGGTCGTCCATGTTGTTAATTGTGATATTATGGAGAGAGCCCTCCTTTAGAGCACAGCCCAGGACCGCATGGGGCTCGTTGGTATGGACGTGAACTTTGGCCGTGTTGGGGGAACCCACCACCAGCGCACAGTCCCCCAGCCTGTTCACTTCCTCTTTCAGGTGATCCAAATCTATCTTTTCTCCCTTGATCACGAACTCCGTGCAGTAACGATACTCCAGGCTCTCCTCCACATCCTCTGCGGTAGGACTAACTCTGCTCAGAACACCTACCTTTTCCCTCCTCACCAGCTCCTTCTCACCCCTCACCACGTCCAAAAACCCCCTTAAAATAGCCAGCAGACCTACACCTCCTGCATCCACCACCCCGGCTTCTTTCAAAACCGGCAGAAGGTTAATGGTCTCCTGCACCGAGCGTTCTGCCTCATCTACCAACTGAACAAGAAGTTCTACCAGATCTACGCTATCATTGCTGTAGATAGATGCTGCTCCCGCCACATCTTTGATGACTGTAAGCATGGTCCCCTCTACCGGCTTCATCACCGCTTTATAGGAGATATCTCGGGCCCGGTCCAAAGCCTGGCCCAGGATCTGGCTGTCTATAGCCTCCTTATCCTGGATTACCTCGCAGATACCCCGGAAAATCTGCGACAAAATAACGCCCGAATTTCCCCTGGCGCCCATCAGAGAGGCCTGAGATATGGCAGCAGCCACCGTCCTCATATCCAGGTTGTCCAGGGAATCAATATCATCAACGACAGCCTGCATGGTCAGAACAAGATTAGTCCCGGTATCCCCGTCAGGAACAGGAAAGACGTTCAACTCGTTGACGTACTCCTCACTTTCTTTCAGATTCTCCAGTCCCCTTTTGAACATCCAGACCAGATCTTCGGCGGTGAGGAACTTTTTCGTCTGAAAATGCATCCTAACTTTCATGCTCCTTTGTGCCACCCATGGCATGACTGTTTCATGTTCGTTTGTGCCGTGTGTGGCATGAGGGTTTCATGTGGTCAAACTTCTCCTCTTAAACCATCCCGCTTTACTATCTTCCCACATCCTACTTGTCCATTTTTAGCCTTTGGACATGCACCTCTACATGTCCCACCCTGGCTCCGGTCATGCTTTCTACCTGATACCTGACCTGCTCACACAGATTCCTGGCTACCTCAGCCAGCCTGGTCCCATATTCGATGACCACATAAAGATCCAGATCGTAACTATCATCTTCCCTTTGGGATACCAGAACTCCTTTCTTGAGAGACTTCTTGAGAAAGTCAGGAATCCCTTTGGGGAAGGTTCGGCCAGCCAGACCCACCACGCCATAGCACTGCATGGCCGTACAACTGGCAATGTCAGCAATGGCCTCTTCGGAAATCCGAATTTCCCCGTACTCGTTTTTGATAGAGATCATGGGACGGGTGTCTCCGACGCGGAGTTCTCCTCAATGATCCTGTTCAGATCCTGTACCAGCTCATCGGGCTCCATGCCATGCATGCGGGCTCCGCTTTCTATACTTTCCATAGTAGCCCCCATGCAGGCGATACAGCCCAGGCCATGTTTTATGAAGATTTCTCGGGACCTGGGATGAGCCTGTAGGGCCTCAAGGATAGTGGTATCCTTAGTGATCTTCATCCATCATGCCTCCTTTGATTTCTGAAATAATTATAGCATAGGGGGAGGTTAGACTTAATTGTGCTGAGGAAAGATTCTAAGAGAGGTATTTGGTGCCTTGCTGTACTTAATGTCACAATTGTATATACTGAAGAACGTTATTCACCAGGTTCTTCCGGCTTAGGGACAAATTCTCTTCTTAGTTCTGCCAGAGCTTTTTTTCGGCTAGCTATCTCTGCATCCAGCTCTTCTTGGTGCTCGTAGTAGTAAGAAAGAGCATCGTGAATCTGGAAAAGACCCAAGTGAGGATGAGCATCGGCGATCTGATCCGGAGAGTATCCAAGCCTATCGTACTCAATAGCGATATCAATAACCCTGACTCTGGTCCGTTTTATGATAGGACTACCGTCACATATCTCTTTTTTTCTGCTTATATAGGGATGAATAGGAGCTTTATCTTTTACTGCCTGATGTCTCATAATTTATGACTCCTTCAGTTGATGGCATAATTATAACACAGGGAAATAAGACCTCGTTTTCGGAAATTCTAATGTTTTCCCAAATTTGATTTCTTTGTACCGCTATTTATCTAATCTTCTGGACCTCCCCTAACTCCTGAAATGCGTTCTTTAGAATAGGATAGAGAGAACGATAAATCTGGTAGAGCTGCTCGTAGCTTCTGACGCTATCTCTTTGGGGCATTGTCTTTCCAACCTCATGGATGCTTGCCTCCACCGCCTGCTCCAGACTGCCGAAAATCCCACTTCCTACTCCCGCCAGAAGAGCGGCCCCGAAGGCCGGGCCCTCCTCCACATTGATGGTCACGATCTCCTGGCCTAAAACATCGGCCAGGGTCTGCCTCCAGAGGGGACTTCTCGCTCCCCCTCCAGAGATGACCAATCTCTTCACCGAGATTCCCATATCTTTAACCAGCTCAAAACAATCTCTGAGGCTGAAGGCTACCCCCTCCATGATCGAGCGCACCAGGTGTCCCCGGCCATGGCGATAGGTCAGGCCGAAGAAGACCCCCCGGGCATTGGCATCAGCGTGAGGCGTCCTTTCTCCGGTAAGATAGGGTAGAAAGAGAAGTCCTTCGCTCCCTGCTTCCACCTCTTCTGCCTCTTTTTCCAGAAGGTCGTAGTCTCCCAAATCTGGATAGCGCCTGCGCATGTCCTCACCCGGCCCTATTACATCGTGGTACCACCTAAGGGAACCGGCCGCAGCCAGAGTCACTCCCATGACATGCCACTTTCCTGGAACAGCATGGCAGAAAGTGTGTAGTCGGCCATCGCTGTCGAAATCCGGGGCCTCGCTGTAGACAAAGACCACTCCGGAGGTGCCCAGAACCACAGAAGCCTGTCCGGGAAGGACGATGCCGCTGCCCACTCCTCCGGCCGCCTGATCCCCTCCTCCAGCCACCACCGGAGTCCCCTCGCTCAAGCCGGTAGCCTGGGCCCCCTGAGCACTCACCCTGGCCACCACCTCCGGAGATTCATAGCAGGAGGGTAGCCACTGCTCTGGTATGTCCAGAGCTTCCAGAACCTCCGGGCTCCAGCGGCGGTGGCAGACGTCAAAAAGGAGAGTACCAGAGGCGTCGGAGACATCAGTGGCATACTCTCCAGTAAGAAGAAATCGGATGTAGTCTTTGGGGAGAAGAACTTTTCTTACCTGCTGGTAGTTCTCTGGTTCCTGATGGCGAAGCCAGAGAATTTTGGGAGCGGTAAATCCGGTAAGGGCAGGGTTACTGGTCAGCTCGATGAGCCCCTTCCGGCCCCCAAAAGTCCCCTCGATCTCTTCACACTCAGCAGCAGTCCTCTGGTCACACCAGAGAATGGCGGGGCGGATAACCTGGTTATTCCCATCTAGAAAAACAGAGCCGTGCATCTGCCCGGTGAGGCCCACGGCGGCTATGTCTTTGGAGTCCACCTGAGCCTGGGTGAGAGCCTGGCCGATGCTGGCACAAGTGGCCTTCCACCACTCGGCCGGATTTTGTTCAGCCCAGTTCGGCCGGGGAGCCAGAAGAGGATATTCTGAGGAGGCAGTGACTATCACCCTGCCCTCCTCATCGATGACCAGCGTCTTGGTGCCAGTAGTGCCCACGTCGAAGCCCAGCAGATATCTCATGGTTTCCTCCTGGACGAAACGAACTTCCCAGAGGTTTTTTCTCGACTAGACCTGCCCTTTCAACCCCATTTTCTTTTTCATCTTGACCCCCACTTCAGAAAGAATCATAACACATTTTCTCTTATTGATTAAACCAAAATGCTGTGGTACTATCTACCCATTGCCAAACTGAAGGCATTCTACTACCGAATAACCTATTTAAAGGATATAGGAGGATTTTTTATGTCCCAGGTTTGTGATATCTGTGGTAAGCGGCCCCTTTACGGACACAATGTGAGCCACTCCCACAAAAAGACCCTGCGGAGATGGGAACCCAGTCTACGCAAGATAAGGGTCGAGGATAAGGGTAAAATCAAAGTCGTCAAGGTCTGCAATAAATGTGTAAAGGCTGGTAAGGCTAAGAGAGCGGTCTAGGAAGCAAAAACGTCTGCTTCATATCTGGCCCTCTTCGTCAGCCAGCCCTCTTTGCCAGATACGGATTTCCTAAACTATCTGCCGTTTCTACATCTCGGTCTCGGCTCTCAAGACCTCTTCTCCGTCCTCAATGTTGATGAAACGGAGTGTCTCATCCGAAATAACGGCTATGGTCCTGATCTTGGGGCCTTTAGGAAGAGAGGGGCTACCGGGATTGATCAGATAAATACCGTTCTTTAGCTGATAACCGAAGATGTGGGTATGGCCAGTGATAACAAAGTGGCACTTTTCCTCCTGGGCCAGGGTCAGCAGCTCTTCCTGACTGCGCTTATCACCATGGTTGATCAGGAAGGACTTTCCCTCCCAATTAAAAATGGAAAACTCGGAGAGGATAGGCCATTTGATGGCCAGTTGGTCAACTTCGCTGTCGCAGTTGCCCCGGGCGAAAACTATAGGTATGGGAGATTCATTGATCAGATCGGCAGTCTCTTTGGGGCTGTAGGAGGATAGGATCGGGTTAAAGACACCGTGGTACAGAACGTCTCCAGCATGCAGAATGTAGTCACATCCGTCAAGGATGTGAAAGCTTTTCTTCACCGCTTCCAGGTCACCATGGGTATCACTCATCAGACCTATTTGCATTTTTTGCTCCTCACTGTCTTACCTGGTGATCCATAGGCGATATTCTCCCTTATTTTAGGCTATTCATGTCGCCTCTGTAACCCATGCTAACTCTCTACTGTTCCTTACAAGTATTCCAGCAGAGCTTTTACCTTCCCTCCGGAAGTTACGGTCATCACCATAACCGCACTACCGTGAGCTCTGGCCCGGGCAAAGGCTTCCTCCAGAGCGCTGAACACCCGTCCATCCTCTTCCGCCCAGACACAGGTACTCATAGGAGTGATTCTGTACTGCAGACCTCTTTCTTTAAAGGTCTTCCAGACTTCCTCAATGGCCGGATTCAGGTCCTCCTGGGCCAGAGGGTAAAGGCTTACCTGAGCCATCATCATTTTCAACTACCTCCCTTGAAAATAACACAATTTTCATGCGACGTGGTGCGCCGCGGTGCATGGGCGATTC
>NZ_BLRZ01000036.1 GCF_013281975.1 Candidatus Hakubella thermalkaliphila
TGAAGGAGCAAGACCTCTATAAGAGTTACACTTTATCGGAAGTAATTTATGAGTTGAAGAAGTTGAGAGTTGTCACGCTAAATAGCGGAAAATCTTATTTGACTGAGATATCCAAGAAACAGAGAATGTTATTCGAAAAGTTTGGTGTGCCGATTCCAGTAGCACCCTAGTTATTAAAATATGCGGATTTTAGGTATAAATCCAAATAAAACTGTCTAAATTTTGAAGTTCTTTGAAAAAGAACTTGCGACTGAGCGGAAGGGGGCCAGGAGGAATTCCGCCAGTCGCATTAGCGGGTAGTCGGGGGTAGGAAGAGCTCCTTTAGGGCGTGGTTGAAAGCTCCGCTTGAAACCTTCCCAAGCCCCGACACCCGCACTGGACGGCTGATTGTGGGTGAATTTGAAGAGCGATTTGGGATGAACCCGGATGAAGCCGTCCAGCTTTCCCCCTGCTCAGGACCGAGGGCTCGATGCCCGAGGAAATGAGAATATGCGAATGAGAAATTATTTAACGTATTTTTTAATAAATAGGTACAATGATAAGAACTTTAGAGGCTGTCTAAAAACTCCAATTTCAAAAACTCATCTCCCACTTCGCCCCTAAAAAGGAGCTAATTTCGCATAAAACTTCCCACATTGACCTCAAAATCAGATCTCATGTAGGAGTAATTCCCCACCTTGGGCAAAATGCCCTTAGTTTTTGGACACCCTCTTTATTATCGACGTGTAAAGGTGAGCTGGATCCCTGTGAGAGTGTATCTGGTGAGGTTGTCTCTCGAGCTACTTTAACTTTTCCCTTCTGTTCTGATTTTTTCTTTTTCTCTATAGTGCTTTTAAGCTAATTTATTACTACAACCAGCTATTGGGTAAATAAAACCATCAATAACAGCTAGTCACAAGAAAGAAACGGGTTTTTCTGATTTTCTTCATATTTCCCGTTGTTACCTCAACTACCCCGTTTCATAAAAAATCTGGAAACAAGTCATTGATTTTCTCGTCCCAGTGGTTGCCAACCGGAGAACCATCCCTTAAGAAGTTAGCTATTTGGGGGAGAGCTTTCTTAAAGGCTTCGTAATTCTCCAAAACCCAGACTCCTGCAAGGCCGGGCTTTATATCAACCATGCCGGTGAGATACCCTCGCAGTAAATTAACCTTAGCTTCTCGCGAAATCTTTGGCATGTCGTCGCGAATGTGTTTTAGCGTAGCTGGGTGTATCGCGCCAGCTGATAGAATACTGTCAATGCTCCCAACGGGTTCTTGTGAAATCAAAGCTTTAATAATCCGACCCTTGGAAATTTGGTACTTATTCTGAATTATATTTATAACCTCGTTGGCCACACTTCTGGTAACGTACTTTCTTCCTTGCCTTTGCAAAACTAATCGGATGTCCTCTTCCCAATGCACGAATGCCGCGCGCTTCTCTTTTCCAGACTGATTTATGCTTAACCAGTGATCGATCTCGGCGGAAACACCGCGTGTAAATCTCCCGGAGAATAATGGCCGAAAAACTAATAAACCATCTGTATGAGTTACCAAGACATGATCTCTAGTAGCAATCTGAAACTCTATCTCTCCAACTAGGACCCCCAATAAGGAATCGATTATGGGGGCGCTTCTGTCTTCTTGGAGATATTCGACAAACTTTTGTGAACTAAAGTCCCAATATTTGGGCATGAGTAGCGATGCATAGTTAGAGTCCAGCGCACTATCGGGTCTGCAGTAGAGAAGGTTATCCTCATCATCTATTAAGGGCCATCGCTCTTCTAAGGCGCCTGTACGCTGAGGGGGATGATGTTCACGAATATGTCTCAAACTAAATCGCAGCTCGTCTATTGCTGTGGGCATCACCACCACGACCTTACTGTCAAATGCATCCTTTTGGAGCTGATTGACCTGGTAAATAAACTCTGGCCAGTGTCCTCCCAACTCTTTTTTGCGCCGAGCCTCTGAAATGGGATGAGATACATATACCGTCTGGAAATCCAAATCACCGAGAAAATGTATCAAAGCTTCGGTGAGTTGTTTGACCCCAAAAACTAAGAACTTCGCTCCAAGGCCCACCTGAGCAGAAAGATTTTCAATAAAAATAGTCTCAAAGTGCCCCCATGAAAGAAGATGAGTTATTGTCCTTAATTCCCAACCCATGCAATAAGACAGAAGTTGTTCCGGCGAGAGCTCTTCAATGTTAATACCTTGCTCATAGCATAATCGTTCCAGATAAACGGGTATGCGCTCAGCGTGATCAAATAGCTCGTCTTTGCGGGTCAAACGATAATACATGTCATAGACGTCATCAATTAACAGAACTATCTGGGAGGGCTTAAGGTCACTACGGGAGATAAGTAAGTTGAAATCGACCGGTGAATAGAATTCGCTCCGCTGCCCGCAGTAATAAAGCAAGTGTCCACATAGAACTCTTATGGTTTTCGAGGACCGCTCAAGCTTACCCAAGCACTGAGAAGCAGCTTGCCTCCATAACGCTCTAACCTTGCTTCGAGGTAAATACCAGGTAACTTCATACATCCTGAAACTCTGGTAAGGTGCTCCCACGTCCCTTAACGCATCTTTGGTCTCCTGCCTGTCTTTTAGTTCCTCTTCTATGTCTTGGATGTCGATATGGTTTCCGTATTGCCGCTTGAGCTTTTCTTCCACCTTACCTAAATCTACGCCTGGCGGAGCAAAAACGTAGGCCCAGGAAATCAAGTTACCTATGTCCTCCTCATCGCTCTGTCGAAAACACCGAGATAAACGTTGGCCTGTTGTATGGCTATTCGGGTTTTGGATTCGCTTTCTTTTCAGTCTCAACAAACATCTTAATCTGATTGAGACCGCGATAAATCTCTCTTCTTATCCTCAGTTCCGGCCCCATTATTCCCTCCACCTCCATGGCCGTTACATGGAAGTCAGCTTCCATGAGCATATCAAACGCTTCTTTAGATTCCTTAAGATTATTAGGAGCTACAAAAACGCGTGCCCACCGAGAGTTTGGGTCAAAGTTCAATTTCTCCTCCTTTCGTATCACCGAATTTTCTTTGTCTATTTCTTTATTCATGAACCTCTATTTCTCACCCCCTTCCTGCCCTAAAAACACTAAAATGAACCTTACTGGATTGGCATATTCACACCCCCTAATGTCTATAATGTCTACTTACTTGAACGCTTCTCGGTAGTATCAACAAGCTGGTAAAGTGTTACAAGCTCTTGTTGGAGCTGACGCAAAACATATCTCGCGTCGCTCCAATCACTCAGGAATTCCTTCAGCTTTGGATATTCTCTTTGTCTGTCAAATGGATAAAGTTGTTTGTTGCTGCGGTATTCCCACCAATAACGGAAATCTCCTTGCCACTTTTCCAGAAAAGATCTTAATACGTTTTGCATTAAATCGTTGATGAAAACTCCAAGGTGGGCCTTCTTGTTTTTGGAAATGCGACCGACAGGAAATGAGCGCATTATTCTGCGGGCTTCTTGAAAGAAAGCATAAAATGAAGCAAGGCTTTCAATATAAACCTCTCCGTCAAAGTTCCTACAGTCGGGGTCTCGTTGTTTTCCCGTCACGGCTACACGTGTCGATAGTTCAGTGTATAGCTCCCATGCGCACTGACGATCTTCTTCCGACAGTTCACCTGAAAGCTTGAGTACTGCAAAGTCTAACGAGAATGATCCTTTCTTTAGTACAACCATCTCTTCGTCCCTCTATATAGAAGCCGATTCTGTCATAATTATATCGAGCACTTGTTTGCTTTTCAAGATAGACTCCGCAGTTTCATTGAACGCTTGTGTGCCCATTCGATCCAGCTCGCAAACTTATCCGGTTGCCAGTCACCAACCGCATCTGGGGCAATACCTGAAGGAACAGCACCCCAAGCACCCTTTAATCGAATGCCCAATAATCCCTTTCCTTGGCGCAAGCTCTCTTCAATTTCCCATTTAACCCATGGGCTTTGTGCTGTTTTGTTACCGATGAGAACAACCGTCACAGATGCCGACTTAATGTACTCCTCGCGAATAACTCGTTTAACATACTCAATATCAGTACTATTAATTCTATGGTCTAGTTTGTGATTATAAAAATCAAAGTTGTCGATAATGTTACGTAAGCCCATGAAGCCGTTTGCTTGTGCTGTATCATCATGATCAAAGCTAATAAAAATCCGCCGCTTAGCCATCGCGCACCTCTGTTCTGTTTGTGTAGTTCTCATCTATTCTATTAATCATTTAATCATTTACCATGTATTGAACCAGCGGAGTTATTTGACAAAATGGTCTTTAGGGCGTTATTATATCATTGTGCTATTATGGTAGCATAGAAACAGGTCTCCTCGGCCTAAAAGCCGAGGACTTCTTATTTAAGCCAGGAAAGTCCTACTATTCATCTTTCTCGCTTTCTCGAACATACCTTGGTTCTTCTTCAAACGACTCTAGCTCTTCAGCAACATACCTGCGCATTTCATCGTCTTGGACATTAACCATCGGGGCGTTCCCGCCGAGGAGGTGGTGCCACTCCTCCTCCAAAAGTCGGGGGTTTCTGTCGCACCAAAGTTCTATGAAGTTACCTCAAAAAGTGTATCGGGTAAGCTGTCCACGCATCGTTTCAATTCTCTCTCATCACTTGGCGGTTGCCTTAGTTGCATCCTGACCAAAGGGCTTAGGTGTCTATAAAGCTCAAGCAAAGGCTGATTATGCCTGATTTGTATCAACTTCACTCCGGTCTGCTCCGCGCTTTGATAAACCACTCTTGCATGCGTTCCTATCTTGTCGAAAATAACTACTCCCTGTCTCCCAACCCTATTAACTTTATCTGTAATAACCTCTGGGTTTCCTTGCGCAATGAGTCCGATATCTATTCGGATTCGCCCTCTTTTGGTCTCGACTTCTCCATCGGTCTCCCTAGCAACCTCGATGTCACTTGGCACGCCAATCCAGAAATCACGCTCAGATCTCAACCCTAATAAGCTTAGGGCCGCGCTTAGAAACACTCGTTCTATGGCCTTGCCAACTTTTGACTTTTGCGAACCTCTAATGTTTAGCGTTGCTGCACCGGCCATAAGAAGCAACCATGCCTGTTCTTGGCTATGCGCATAGTCATCTGCCGTAAACAACTCATTGCAGTATCGGATGGTTTCGCTTAGAAAATCGGGAAGCTCTTCCAAAGGTATATCCAGATTCTGGGCCGTTTTCTTAGTTAAACCCACCAACCAATACATCAAGTTCTTTTCCTCGGAGCTGGGTCTATCTAGCTCCACTAACCGACTTAGCAGTCCTTCTCTCCAGTTCCTTCCATATTCTCTCCTGAATCTGTCATACAGCTCTATCAACCATGCATAGGTTATCAGAAGCCTCCCTTTGGTATTTTGCTCCGTTATCACCCTATAGTTTCTACCAAGTAGCAGGTGCAGCACCAACTCCCTTAAGGATGCTGGGGAAATAAGGTCTGTTAAAACCACGTTCTGCTCTAACCACCTTCTATATGTCTCAGCGCCAATGTTAGCTGTCATTTGCCTCTCCGAGATGGTCACTTACCTCGTAGTCAACCCTTATATTTCGGGTAATGGCGAGCTTACTTAATTCTTCCTTCATGGGATGAAAGTATTTAGGATTATTGTCAATCAGCAAAAAACGGCGATTCATATCTATAGCCACTCTACCTACAGTGCCTGAGCCCGCAAATGGGTCCAAGACTAAATCGTCGATAAAGGAATAATAGCGGATCAGCTTATGCACTAGCTCATCAGGAAATACGGCCGGATGACGCTTATGATGCCCCGGAGGTATATGCCAAACATTTGTAACGTCGTAGTCTCCCAGTATCCTGGATTGCTCAACAAGTTTACTATCGTAATGTTTTCTGATATTCCAATCTATTAATTTGGTGGTTTTCTTTCTGTAAACTAAAACATATTCTGTTACACTAACAGGTTTATACTGCAACGGTTGCCTATCTGCGGCAAATCGTCTCCCTCTGCCCAAGTTCCATCCTGCTCCTTCTGGCTTGACCCATATAATGTCATCGATGAACTCAAAGCCAGCTGAAGCCATAATCTGGTGCACATCAAAAGGAATAGGGATTCTTTTGCTGGAGGTGCTTCGAGATGTTCTGCGAACTAAAACCGGCGATACGTTAATTGTGAAGAACCGTCCTTCCGACAATACCTCACGAATTCGGATTATCACTCCTCTTAGGAAGTTCAGGTACTCCTGGTAATCTATAAATTCACAGCTTTCAGGCTTAGCATTATAGTAAGGTGGCGAGGTTATGACTAACTGGGCAGTGTCTGGGGGGAGCTCTTCGAGAACTTTCATTGCATCCCCTAATATCACTTTGTTCGGTATGGGGGCGGGATAAAATAGCTCTTGCCTTTTGCGGTCTGGGGCACTTACTTCGTTAATAAATCTCTTCGCTCGTGTTCGGATAAGTTCTGGGCGTGTGGAGTCCATAACATTTCCTAACAAGCCAATTTTGGCTTCGCCTATTAAGTGGCTTGTGGCGTTGCTTAAGACAATTGGCACTCTCCACACGTTATACCTATCATCTATCTCAGGTAGGCCCAACGAAACAAAATCTTTGACATCTGCTAGATGCTGCTCAATCCATTTTTGGGTTATTTTCCTTACTTCTTTAGCTGAGTTAACCATTGGGCTTTCCTCATCTATAAGGTTACAATCTACCCCTTTTTTGTATCTTCTTCGGGTCTTCGCGATATCGCCCACAGGGTATTTTCTCTGGATATCAAAGCTTCAATGCTTTCAACAAATAGTACCTGTGGATCGGCTGCATTCTTATAACCATCAATTCGTGCTTCGAGGTACCCCATCTCAACTACATACCATTTAGAAACATTATCATAACATTATATATATCAATAAACATCATCAACTAGTCTTTGTGGTATACCGGTTGAATCACGGAAAAACTTTACAATGTCCCGTGTCAGTTTCTTAGCAATGTCTGAGAAGTCTGTTTCAAGATATTCCATCGCTTCGGCGCCTTCGCCTTTATAAAGAATCTTCTCGAAGAGGATTGTTTGCAAGTAACGTAGGATCTGACTTGAATCAGAGGGCCTATTCAAAAGCCTGAAACTGATATCAAACAAACCAGGTAGATAATCAGGATCAAGCTTCAAAGTGTCATTAAATAGACTTCTTTGTATTGGCATGCTTTCCATCAACTTCTTTATATTCTCAACTATTCCTAGGCGTCTTTTCATTTCAGCATGCCCACCGTAAAAGTACGATTTCAGTTCAATTTCAGGATTTTCTGGGTTAATTCGGAACACATATGCACTCATTTGCAAGACAGATAAGGTAAATAAGGTCAACAAGTCTAGAATCAGGGCTTTTTGCAGTTTATTCATTTCGTCGAATAATTCGTTATGTTTGGTAACAAGTGAAATCAAAGCATGAAGATTCTGATGAGCTGGGTTTATCCAATAGTTGTGCTTTCTGAACTTCAATAAAGGAACCAATTCCTTGGACAGATTCGTAAGATTATTCTCAAAGTATAGCCATGATTCAGGTTTGCTTGATTGTAATTGCGGGTTGCTTAAATTTACAACTCTTTTCTCCAGATTTACTAGATTACTCTCGTTCAAAATAGTTACTCCTAGTTTGTGTGCAACAATTCGCTGGGCTTCTGGGATAGGATTACTAGTTCCTAGACTAAGATATCCTTTTGAAGCCCCGAAAAAATCCATAACACCTTTCAGCCAAAATACCCTTTGGATGGGACTCCTTATGGCATCCTTATTTGAAGTACAATCGGCTACCAAGTAATCAATGTTCAGGTCGGGCAAAATTCGGATGCCTAAAACATCAAGGTCTGTTAATTCCATAGGGATTTTCCGCAGACTATATTCTGCAAGTTTCACTTCAAGTCGGGTATAACAGCCCAACGACCAGAATACGTTATTGAGGCGGATCTTAAGTTCGAAATCCTTATTCATTCCTATGCCCCTCTCAAACCATCCATTGTATCGTTTAAGACGTTTAAGATTTCCTCTTGGGTCTGCGCGGAAATATAAGCCCGTTCTTTTATTTTGGGTAACATCCGCATAGCTTCCTGATAAGAACCGGGACAGAATAGTGTACGTTGAAGCTGTTCAGAAAGCCCTCTGTCTTCCAAAAGCTCTCCAACTTTTAGCAAATCCTTTGCCAGTTTTACAGCCTTCTTGTTTTCCTCTGTTGGGATTAACTCAAAATAGTATCTATCCTTTGTCAATCTTTCTTGCAAAATCTTACCCACTCCTCTTCCTACCAAGACTGCATATTGCCTTCTTATTTCCGTATGAGGTCCAATTCTATAAGGAGGAGAAAGCAACCTATCTAGAATTGCCTCAGGGTATCTTATCCTAGTAATTAATCCGAAGTGTTCGCCATATCTAATACATGCTAATATAGACATGGCTTTTTCCAAGACAACCTTTTCTTCGATAGGGATTCCTATATGTGGAGTAAACGCAAAGTTTTTCTTTCCTTTAAGGGAATCCACCTCGGGAGCAAGGATTATTCCTCTCCGTATTGCTTCAGCAATTATTTTCATGTCTTCCGGCAAGTTGTTATATATGCCTCTTAGGAGGTTATCTGTTAAGGGGAACCCTTGATAATCTCTTATCTTTTTTAGTGCATTATAAACTTCATTGGCTCCAAATTTCTTAAGGAGCGCATACATGTGTTCAAGTTTGTCCGGATTCTCAATCCAGTATAGGGGTGAATACAATACATTCTCTTTGGTGATTCTTGACTCATAATGCTCAATAAATTTACCACTCTTGCCAATATCCAGCACTATTTTGTATGTCCTATCATCAAGTCCTAGTTTCTTCTTTATTTCTTCATCCGTGGTTGGAGATAGAGCCAAGGAATCACAAACTACTATTGTAGCCTCTTCAATTTCAGAATGATCTGAGTTATAAAAGTACTCTCCTGCCGCTGAATAGATGTCACTAAAGTAGGGGACACTCTCTTCTAGTTTATATATTGCGCTACCCTTCTTGTTAACCCTAACCCATCCGAGCTCTTCAAGCACTTTGAGTGCACCCGGTAGTATTAGAGAATCAATTCCAAACTGGCTTGCAATGTATTCTAGCTTCTTATAATCATCAATTACATCTGCCCCCCGAATATGGATGGCTAACCTTTCTGCCATCCCTATCAGCCTAATGTTCTTCGTTTCGGCATTTAATGGTCCGAGATCTACATCCTGAACGCTAGTTTGGATATCCTGGGCTCTTAGGCCAACTTTTAAAGGCTGAAGCTTATTTCCATTCATAACTATGTCCCTTTATTGAAAACTGCCAAGTAAAATGTGGCCTCACCATGAAGTTCAGGTACCGCGGCGAGACCGCAGCTTTGTTACTAGGGCGAAGGCCAAATATGTTCGGCTTACCTAGCACTACTTTCACTTGTCCGAAACGTTCGCACCTATGGCCGATTTGCATCATATAGCGTACTTGAGATATTCTAGCATACAATATATTGAAAACACAATTGTCTGTGCCCGCTCGGAACCAAAAGTAATTGTTTCTTAAGTACTTCTAGTGTTATACTCACATAGCAGGACTGCGACAAAATTGCCCCTGGCCCGTGCCCCGGCGCATTGTGGCTTAGCATTTGCGGAAGATGCCTCTCACTAACAGATGAGTTAGAGGCAGCGACTTTGGCTGACGACGACCGTCAAGAGACAAAAGCCAAGAATTATCTTCTTGTGTCCCGTGCAGGTTGCTTCCACGGTTCTTGATCTTCCTAGGATACTTATATCGCTCTCTGCGATTTAATACGGTCCCAGTTTCGAATTGCCTAGAGATTTTTGGTAGGCAATTCTCGGGTTAGATAGGAAACGTGTCCAGATGCGAACAGTCGGAAGTTTCCCTGCTTGGGTGTGCTTGTTTATAGGAGATTTAGATAACTCAAGAAATGCTGCTGCTTATCCCGTGCTCCTAAGAACGTATACTTTGTCCAGACCGAAAATTTCGGATTGTTCCGCGCACGTAAGGATCCGAATAGGTACAAAGGGATGGGCACAAAAAGAGTGGTTATCTTCGACGGAAGCGTGCCAGCTTCAGAAAGGGGCAGTCTCTCCAGGACTGTTGAGTTCGAACATGCCGGGGATGCCACCAGCACAGTTCACATCTTCCTCTATGCCCAGGACGGTAGTTCGGGCCATGTTGAATTTGCCAACCCCATCAACGGATTTACCTCCATCAACGTGAGGCCAGAGGAGACCGACCTGCCTGCTGACAGGTGGCTGGGGGGCCAGTCCCTATTCAATTTCAGTTTTTAAGAATGGTGTTTTCACGGATGGGTCTACGTTATGCGGAAGGCCAATTTCAGATCGGTATCGCTGCTCAATATTTAGCTGAGATCTCGGGGAAAAGTCTTAACGTATGACCAAAACACGATGCCTATTACAATTGCCCACGATGCAAGAGAAAGGCCAGGTTTTCATCTGGTTGGCGGTAGCTCTGCCGGTGTTCTTGGTTATGGCTGGTTGGGCTCTGGATATGGGAAGGGCTCTGGTCTTTAAAGCGGAGCTAACCAAGGCCTGCGACATAGCTGCCAGTGAGGTAGCCAGGCAGATTTCCCTGGAGGAAGCAGAAAGGACCGGAAGCACCAAAATGGTGGAGGATCTTTCGGGAAGGATCAATGCCCACATCAGGGCTAACATTTCTGCCACTTACGGAGCCACTGTTACGGAAATTGAATATAGCATTAGAGGTGGCCCCGGCGATCCCAGATATATCCAGGTTCAAGTAACGGCCAGAATTCCCCTTCTATTCATGAAGGTCTTAGGTGTCGATGAGGGTACAGTTCACGCCCAGGGGTCGGGCAGGATAAGAGGTCTACACAAGGGATAAAAGCTGCTCCAGGAGTTATTCCCCGGAGCCACTGCTTCTCCAAATTTTTTTGTGGTTCTCTGCAAGCAGCAAGTGTTATTGGTTTTTAGGATTCAAATAGTTATACTGTAATAAGGAGTTAATTATACCAGGGAAAGCGAGTTCAGAATCGTGTTTAGGGAAGGAGGAAAGTGATAATGGGTTATAGAGGCGTTGTGAAGGGCAACCTGGTTGTGCTAGAGGAGGGAATTGAACTTCCAGAGGGGACGCAAGTGGAAGTGACCCCCACTATGGAGCCGCCAAAAGGCAGCCCCGCTGCGCTGTTGGAAGTGTGGGGTTCAGATGTGCCTGGTGGTAGTTGGGGTGCAGTTGAGAAGGCTGTCGAGGAGTTAGATCACGCCGATTGTGAATATGAGAGGAAACCCCATGCCTGAGAGCTAGCTGTTTGACACGGTCGCGTGCAGCCGATGGCGCCGTGGCGATGCAGTGCTCCGGAGCAAGGTGGAAGCCCTACCCTTCGATGTAGTTCTCTATACTTCAGTCCTTAGTGTCGGGGAGTTGACCTTGGGTATCCACAAAGCTTCACAGGAACATAAGGAGAAACTGTGGCAGAGAACGCAAGAGATGCTGGCTCGCTTCAAAGATATCTTGAAAGTGACCCGCCAGGTCGCGGATAAATACGGCGATATTGTGGCACAAGTCTCTCCCGGACAACATATCGGGCAGAATGACTAGTGGATTGCTGCAATTGCTTTGACATACGAAATGGTGCTGATCACAAATGACCTTGATTTCGACCGCGTGCCGGGGTTGCGAAAAGAAAACTGGCTGGAGTAAATGTGCCGGGTTTTTCAGCTACGAAAACATGTAAGTGGGTAATATCTTAAGTGGATAAGTTGGCCCAATTTTCCACCTCATAAAATCAAGAACCGTGTTGGAGGCTATTCGGGGTTATTCTTCTTCCAACAGGGTGGGTTTTCTGAACTGCATGCACCCACACTCCTGGGTAAGGGATATCTTTCGCAGAGCATCCAGGATAATCTCTCCAACTTGGGGTGCATCTTGGTAGAATATGTCCTTAAGATCCTCATGCCGCCACTCCCTGACCACTCCCTCTGCGTAGTTAACCACGGTGTAGAGTCCTCCGAAACAGGCCCCGATATCTCGGGAAAGATATACCTCAGGTGAGAGGCTTTGTCCCACAATGTCGCCGCCCCAGCTCCGGAGCACGGAGACCTCGGCCGGGCTTTCAAACCGGTATCCTTCTGTTACGACATATACACCCCGGGCAAAGATTCTGTTGAGAGGTCTGCTCAGGGCCGAAGAGAGGAGGGCCTGGTGAATCTGAGGACAGATGGGCTGGCGCATGATGAGAAGATTATCACCCACTACTTTCAGATCTTTTCGGGTGGAGTAATCGATAAAATCGGTAGGGATGACTATGTCCCGCAGATCCAGAAGGAGATTCAGACTTCCCACTCCCCCCTCGGAGATCACTTTTTTCACTCCTGCCTGGTGGAGGGTCCAGAAGAGCTGAAGGGAGGCCTGGGCTCGGGGTATTTCAGATCTCCAGCCGTGCATCTTGCAGGTGATAACGGTTCTGGAGTCTCCCTCCTCCGCTGGTATTCTGAAGTACTTTAATTTGGGACTCCTTCCGTAAGGTGTCTCCAGGACGAGATCTTTCTCTATGATCTCAATGCCTTTCAGAGAAAGATCTTCGGGAAAGTTTATGGAGAAGGTTCCCGATCCTCCAATGAAGGCTATGTCGGCTGAGGGCATGTCTGGCCCATTCATCTGGCGCTAACTCCTGGGGTTACCATATTCTTTCTGTCGCGCATATCGGGCAGATTCATTTGCATCCACTCTTCTTTGATCAGTTGATTATCAGGAAAACAGATCGAGGCTATTAGACCAAATCCTATCCGTCGCTCCCTTGCTTGCCATACGGCTCGCTCCAATTTTGCCATTGCGAAAGATAGGTTAAGTACCGCTTCATCTCAGTGAAGATAGAGCTATCTCAGTTATTATAGCGGAATTCAAGTTCTGGCGTCCCTGCAAAAAGGGCCAAATTTCAGTATTTGGCCCAATCCTCCGAATCTAAATCGGACGGCAAATTGACCCAAAATCTGGTTTTTGCAGTTCCGCCAGTTCTTCTAGGTATAGATGAATTCTGTCTAACAGGTTAACTCTATGGGGTAATAATCATTACAGAAGCATCCCACATAAATTTTCCACCCAAAAAGAGGAGAAATATGCCGCAGGCCAGAAGAACTGCCCGAAAGACCGAATCGCTGATATACCGTTTTCCGGTAGATACCGCCAGCCCCACGAACCCATACCACAAAAGATCTGAGGAGATATGGCCGGCGAAGAAGGAGGAGATGCCCAAGAGCCGATAGTCCATGGTCTTAATGAGGAAGGCACTACCTATGGTAATCCACCATAGTAGCCAAGAGGGATTGGAAAGACTCACTAAAATTCCCGATAAAAAGGGTCCCATGCTGGCCCGGGTCTCTCCACTGGCCACCTGGAAGGTGATTCTTTTCTTTATTACCGACAGGATTAGAGAAAATCCCATCCAGAGAAGCACCATCCCTCCCACAAAGCCAAAAAAGATGGTTATTATCTCGCCCTCCAGGAGTTTAAAAAGACCCAGAAGAAGGCCAATGAGCAAGATCAGCTCCAGGACTGCATGGCCCAGCACAATGAGAAGGGAGGCCCCAAAGCCCCGCCTGGCTGTCTCGGCAATGGTTACCGTAAGCAAAGGGCCAGGTGTCATAGCCCCGGAGAAGCCAACGATCATGGAAGCAAGAAATATTTCAGCAGGAGTCATTCTTTTCCTAAAGTTACATTATTCGATCTGAATCTGACTGCCATAGGGGCTGCCTTTGCGCCCGAAGAGCAAAAGAGCACGCTCAAGGACATTTTCACCAAAAGTTGGCCGACGTCTCTCTGAGCCTGTGGAGAATATTATGTTTATATGTACTGTGCCTTTTGACATAATTCAAGAGTACGCCTGTTCTTTTTAAGGCTGATAGTCAACTGCCAAATGCAGGACGTATCTCTAAACCATTTTCCTCTTGACCCACTCTTTGAAAAAGACATCGGTAATGCAAAAGATATTTCCCTCCTTATCCAGAAGATCTTTCCTTCGGAGTAAGCGAATGGAGGTCTGGACGGAGGAGAGAGCTCCCAGATGATATTGTTGTAAGAAGTCCTTAGAAAATACTTTTTCACCACCCCCGGTGGCTATAGCCTGGAGTACTTGCCGTTGGTGTACGGACAGGCCGTCCCATAGAGCAAGAAAGATGGGGCTCTCTCTTTCCAGTATTTTGTTCAGGACCGTGTCGACCGCCTCCCTTTTCACCACCTTCTCCTCCAGGCAGAAGTTCCATATTGCATGGCAGAGAAACTGGGTGTTGTAAGGGTATTCCTCTGTTACTTCCAAAATATCTTCCATGACCCCATTCTCCAGAGTAAAATTGCCCTTTTTAAAGCGATCTTGAAGGAACTGGCTAAATTCCTCTCTGGGGATCTTGGGCAGAGCCATAACCTTGCCCATTTTGTAGAAGGCCCTATTTTGGTCAGATATCATGTCGTAAATTAGATGTCTCTTTGAGCCAGCAAACAAGTAGGCAACCCTTTTGTGATGCTGAAAAGATGCTCTCATGGCCTTTTCTATCTTTTCCCCGTCCAAATTAGCAATTTCCTGAAACTCATCGAATACCACTACGAACTGCCGTCCTTTTCGAGCAGCTAGCTTTTCTGGAGTGTTGTAGACCTCTTCCTGAAGCTTCCAGAGCTCCTGATCTTGTACTACATAATCTATACTTATGCTTGGGGTACCGTCCGGAGCAATGGATATATTGGGTCTGATGCCAGGTAAAATCTCCCGCACTACCTTCACTGCCTTTTCCAGCTTGCTCTCTGCAGCCTGGGCGATCTGGCTGGCATATTGCTCTAAAAACTGTCTCAGGGATGGAGCTTTATAAAGATCTAGATATATGGTGGAGAGACCCTCTTCTTTCAATTTCATTAGAGCGTTCATTATGAGGGAGGTCTTGCCATATCTGCGGGGAGAGATTAAAAAAATCCTCTGTCCGTCTCTTAAGTCTCGCACCAGTTCCTCCAGCTCTTTCTGTCTGTCTGCAAAATCCTCTCCTATTACTACTTCTCCGTATTTGAAAGGGTTTTTCATTGAGAAGCCTCCTTATGCAGAAAAGAATTATGCCGAAAAGCATTACGCATTATAACATATTGAACTGCTACGATCAAGACGGGACGGACGGACTGCCTCTTTTGAGCATCACTTGCGGTGCATGCAATCGCGTGCAGTTTTCCGTAAGCAGGTGAGAGTTCCCTGTCCTTCAAGCGGGAAATAAGATCGTCGCGCTCCAATCACCTTCAGGCCATAAAAGGTGTTATGACTTGGTGATCAGTTCCCTGACTCGCTCAGGCGTAAAAATTTGCCTTGCCAGGCGGACGGTCAAAAACCGGCCCGAATAAAAGACAGACGCCACAGCTAAATAGAGCAGGGCAACCAATAACAGCCAACCCAGGGACCTAGGTAAAAAAAACCCTAGTGCCCCTTCTATCGCCAATTGGAGGAAAACTAGCAGGCCAGCAAAAACAGCCGCCGCCGGACCAAATGGCAGGCGCAGCTTTTTGGCAGCAATCTCCGATACTGCAATCGTCGTTTTAGCCGGTACCGGCTCCACCGTCTCCCGGCCGGGGTAGAAGAAAACTAAGACCAAGGTGGCAAGAATTGCGACTGCCGTAACGGTAAAGAGAGCTATCGCAGCCGGAAGAGCGAAGATTCCCATTCCAGGCACAATCCAGGGCAACAGCTCCCCGTACAGGATGATAGCGGTGGCCGGCACCGCAACCAAGGCCGCCGTCGTCAAAGCTCCGGAGGCATTTAGCGTCCGGCCGCGGCGCATAATTGCTCTCCTGGCCAGGTACACCATACAAATCAGTGTCAAAGGCAGCATGACAGCCCCATGCCTAAGCCACCTCTCCAGTGCAAACAGCTGCTTTACAACTTCTATGAAAGAATGTTCGTAATCAGTTATCACCCTGATTATCCCGATACTATCAAGGGTGAGATACCCCACTCCCAAAAAGGCGGCGGCAGCGGCCAGATAACCTGCGGCAGCCGGAGTTGCCCGGAGCAGGTAATAGGTTGCCGCCAGGCTAAGACCATAGACAAAAGCTATAAAAAGAACGACATCCAAGCCTCTGGGCCATTGGTAGTAAGGCAATGTTGTTGCCGCCAGGGAAAAAAGCAATAAAATCAGCACCGCGCCAGCCAGGCCATAGACTGCGCTAGCGGAAATCACAATGCCTTTTTTCTCCTTTTGCATACTGGCGGCACCTGGGAAAAACGCTTGGGGCAAAAGGCGAGCCTGGTTAAAAACCAAAATCGTCAGTACTGCGATCACGGCGGTGAAAAACCCCGCCATAAAAATCATGCCGGCAGAGCTCGACAGGCGATAATACCAGGGCAAGGGATAAACCAGCCCCTTAATCAGATCACCGTAAGGCACGGTAAGCCTGATAGCCAGCAAAGACAGGCTAAAAAACAGCACCGTTGTTAATGCCGGTCCGAAACCAAATAGCAACCGGGCCTGATTAAGCTTAATCGCGGCCAGAAAAGTTAGGGCGTGGGCAAGCACAAAAGGCAATGTAAAGGCGAAGAAAAGCAAGAAAAGCCATGCCGACAATGACAAAAAGGCGCCGGCCAAGAGGGCCAAATAATACATTGATATCGCCCCTTTGGCCTCATTTCCCGTCAGTATCCTGCTTCCATCAGGCAGCAGGTGGTGAGCTGTCCCGGCGGTAAACTCCTGCCAGCCCATCCTTTGCCTTTCCATTAAAGTTTCCTCGACCTGCTCCACTTTGTTGGAAATAATATTCCAGACGTAAGCCGTACTGGCAGCCTTTCCGCTCGCCAAAAAAAAAGGTTCTTCCGGTTTTAGCATGGGTAAATATCTAAGCCACCACAGTGGAAAAGGAT
>NZ_BLRZ01000037.1 GCF_013281975.1 Candidatus Hakubella thermalkaliphila
GGAAGCAGCGGCTATAGCCTCCTACCAGGAAAACCAGGCCAGTCCCATCATCCAGAGGCTTGTCTGTGATGATGCCAGGCAGTTCTATTACATTACCCCTCTGCGGGCCCTCTGTTGGATCCATGAAGAAAGACACTACGCAAAGCTAACCCCTTTACTTGCTCATCATCAGAGACTTTTGGATGACTTTAGAGCTCGAATCTGGGAGTATTATTACCAGCTTACCGAATATAAAAAGAATCCAAAGGAAGAAGAAAAGATACGCCTCTCTCATCTATTCGAGGAAATCTTCTCCACTAAAACAGGATATGAGGATTTAGACAATCGTATAGAGCTGACCAAAAAGAAAAAGGACTTTCTGCTGGTGGTTCTGGACTATCCTGATACCCCACTCCATAACAACCCGGCCGAACTGGCCTTAAGAATGTATGTTATTAAACGTAAGATTAGTCTTGGAACAAGGTCTGCTGATGGAACAAAGAGCTGGGAGACCTTCTTTACCATTATGGATACCTGTCGTAAACTTGGTGTCAATTTCAGGGAGTATCTCTATGATAGAATCTCTAAGCAAAACAAAATGCCATCTCTCTCCTCCCTCATCCCAATTCCTCCATGAACATATTTGTAATCACAAAGGGAATATTGCATAATTATCCATGTTTCTATGACTACCCTACTAATAACTTTCCACAAGTTATTGAGCAGTTACCTTTAAAAAGCCAATCTGTTTGTACTTGTCAACTACTGCTGAAAACCCATTGTTTAAGTTCTCTCTGAAAGATGTACTCACAAGAGTATCACCAAAAAGCTGAAAAGACTTGCTTCGATAATGGGAGTTCAACATGAACATTAGTCGCTGAAGGTCGACATAGTCGGAGATAGAGCCCTCGTTCATCTTCAGAAACGGATATAGTTTGCCATTTAGCATGTGAAGATCCCTGTCCCAGCCCTGCTTTTGAAAGTAGGAAAAGTATCTGTTGTAAATAGCTGTGGAGGGAACGGGGGTAAAGAGCATGGGGATAATGGAGCCCACTATTTCCGAGACAAAAATGATCGTCTTCACCACATGGCCAATCTTCTCCCCGGGCAGCCCGTAGAGAAGGAAACTATTGACCTCCAGGTTCCTCAGACGAAAGCCTGCTTTTTCACACATTTTGGCCGCTCTAACCAAATGTTCAAGACGGACATGCTTCCGATCCATACTTCTTAGGAGCTGATCGTCTATGCTTTCACAAGGCAGGTATATCTTCTGAAAGTTCGCCCTTTTCAGTAGATCCACCAGTTTTTGGGATCGACTGAGGAGGCTAACATCCAGACCTTCCGGAGCATAAAGTCTGAAGGGAAGTTTCTCCCTTACGATCCTTTCCAATACCTTCATGAAGTTCTCTTCAAATCGCCAGAGTAGAAAATCGGCATAGAAGGCAAAGTCACGAATGCCATAGGTCTCATACTTATATTTCATCTCCGCTATGATATCGTCAACAGGTCTATAGCGGACGACTTGCTTACCCCCGTTAAGGGTCTTGGAAGCACAGTAGGCACAGCTAAAGGGACAGCCGCGGCTGGGAGTAACGATGGCATATTGGGGAGCTCTTCTGTAGAAAGAAAGATCAGTCCAGAGGCCATTTGCCTCTTCAACCTCCCCGGCAACTACAATATCCGCAGCCGTATGCTCCGCAGCATGTTCAGGGACCAGAGTGGGATAAATGCCACCCAAAATAATGGTGCTCTTTTGGCCAAAGCGCCTCCTGAGCCTCAGGATCAGGTCCCTTGCTGGCTCCCACCAATAGCTCATGATAGCAGAAATGTATATCTCATCAGGTGGGTTCTTGGCCGTTAATCCCTGTTCCTCAAGCCACGCTCCGAACTCCGGCCAGGTCTTGCCAAAGTGATATTTATAGAGCTCTAGGACCTCTCCGTTTTTTGTGATCTCATAGGGTCGGATGGGCTTAGTGGGATTATCCCTTTCTTCGTAACTTTCCTCCGGGTTGATTTTATGTCTATGTACTTTGCCGGTTTCATCAGTCTCCATGAAGTCGAAGAGCTCAATCCTTTTGTAGTGATGTTTTTTGAGCAGAGCCCCTATACGTAAAATTCCATAGGGCTGGGACCACTCCGCCCAGTACTGGGTGTCGTAAACTGGCGGGTTTATAAGAAGAGCTGATTTTTGCCTCGGATTTTTTGAAAGCATTTTTAAGTCGAATTTTGTCGCAATCATCTCTTTCAACGCCATCCGATTTTCTCTTTGATTAATTCCGCGTATGCTTGCAAATCTTTTTGTAATTCTTCAAATAAGGGTCTTGCCGTGAGAAATATGCATAGGTGATTCCAGAGAACTTTTAAGGTGTCGCCACTCAATTTGAATGGGCGCTCGTTAAGGTTCTTCAGAGGTTGAAGATCACCCTTATGAATAGGCTGTATAAGTTCGAATCGTGCCGCACTCTCCTCGGTAACCCCCTTGTTTGATGGCTTAATATAAAACAGGTTGGGGATTTCAAAGATTTGAATCTTGACTACATAGTCTTGAGAGTGTCTGGCTTTAAAAGTGAAGATCGGAAGGCAAAGTATCAGTTTTTCCCATATACCTCCCTTCGTCATAGGATCATATAGCCAGTCGGCATCGCAGTACCCTAGAATGATAACCGGTCTCAATTTGCCTTGGAGAATATAAAGTCGGTCTTCAGACCTAAGGTTAAGACTTTTTATTGGTATTTGCTGCTGTAGCTTGTTTGAGTTATAACTGGCGATCCTAAAGGTGGACTTCTCTTCTTCAACAGGGTCATATTCATCTATCTCAAGGACTTTTGGGGGTGTGAGGGGGTACTTGACGGGACCAAGGTAAAACTGCCCGATCTGAAACGACATCCTTTCACTAAGCTCAAGCTCCTTATAAACCTCAAACCCACTAATATTACTAATCCATTCAACCCCGAGAGGGCTCATCTGAGTCCTTTACCCTAAAAGCAGAGAAATCTATTGTGACTTTGCCCTTAAGAGCGCCCAAATTTGCCAGTTCTTCTTCGTCCCATATTTTTAGAATTTCAGAAGTTTCTGGTGGATAGGCAGGCTTTTGGGGCACAGATATTCTTGCTAATTTATTTTTGATACTCTGCCCAATCTCATGTAACTTTGTTTTTTCCTCTGCGGTCCACCTCAAAGTTGCTGGTACTTGCCTTGGACTAACTTTGCTAAAATCAAGTTTCCTTCCCCTGATAGGTACCTGCATTGGTTCTGTTTCAAAATAGACATAATCAAGGAGCTTAGAAAGAGTTTCCAGACCCCACTCTCTCCATAACTCATCAAGTATACTCCTTGCGGTGACATCCAAACCTTCCGCCCACCTTTCTTCAAAGCTTGGGACTATCTCCTTAAAAGTTTTCTCACCTAAATCTCTTTCTTCTATATCAATGCCGAGATTAGAAAGAGTGGTTTCTAATTCAGGTGCATAAGGGCCGTACTTGTAGAAAATCCAATCTAGGCCAGTGTAAGTCTCTCCTTTTGCTCGAAAATACTCCACATCAAGTAGGTAAAGGAGTTTGGTGAGACGAACCATTCCGACAGAAATTCTCTCCTCCTTTGACCTCTCTAAAATGAAAGCCACTGCAGGCTTTACGCGACTTTTTCCCTTTATCATTCTAGTTCCCTTAATGAATCCTGGATATCTTTGAGTTCTTGGGATGTTAGGGCCCAAATCTCGGCGGCAAGTTCGTCTATTTCAGTCTCTATTGACCTTAGCTTGCCCTGGTCATCAGTTTGAGCTGCATCATGAGCTGACTGGGAAAGTTCAGCCAGGTGGAGATGGAGTTTGTTTTTGGGGTCGAATTTTGGGATACGGAGATACTCAAGGATATTACACTGCGCAAAACTCTTTCCTCCTTTTTGTGTATGAGACTGAACACCAAAATTGAAAGGCGCAGAATTCATACAGGCACATATGAAGTGAGCTTCCGTCAAATCATTCAGTGAAATGAATGGATGCATGGCTTGGTTACTCATAATAGGTTTTCCATTAAAAGTGCTAACTACCGCAACCGCCATGTTTGAAACACCAAATCCTTGCCACACCACCTTATACGGGGCGAAGCTATATGCTTTAATATCATATAAAGCATAAAAAGGTTCTCTACCGAGGTATTTTAGATACCCTGGACGTTTTGAGAGCACTGGCTCAAAACGCTTTAGATACAAATAGGTTTTTGGAAAATACGTTCGGAGTAAGTTCTCGGAGCAACCATGTTTTGGGTCATTAGGGTCCTGTGGTACGACAATCCAAGCGGATGCTTCTGCCTTCCACCGTCTTACATCTCTTCCTCTAAGCAGCGGGTAGAGCAGGTCAGACTCAATGGCTGCCTGGACATTCTCTACCTTACATTTCGCGCCTTCGGTAATGTTGGAGACCACCACCAGTCCATCCGGTCTTCTAGCCACAATGTCCACCCAATAAACGCCGTTGGCCCAAGTACATACACCGGCATGGGCCTTGTAGTCTGATTGCCCCATCACTTTCTTCACTGTCTTCAGTGCCCTCGGCCTCCCGGTAATCCAGGGAGAAGTTAGATCCCTTTCGTTGACCGGCTCGGCCACAAACTGCTTTCTTTGGGTCATATTCATAACACCCTCAAGGCTGGCATCGAAGGCTATGGATTTTCCTTTAGCGATCTTTTTCCAGTATAAATAGGAGGGCATTGGGTATTTCGTGGGTCTTCCCTTTTGGAGGATAACCACGCTAGTTCTGTTGGATGCTCCTTCAAAGGGATTTAGTTCCACCATATCATCAACGTGTATGGCCTGAATTGGAATATCATTGGGTAACAGAAATCTACGAAACCCTTTACCTGCGTCTGTTTTAAGAACAGACTGTGTTATCAGAAAACCAAGCTTACCATTTTTCTCAAGATACTTATCAGCCGAGACATACGTCATTAAGGTAGAAATGTCTACTTTTGCGCTTCCGTGTCTTCTTCTGAAACCAACGTGAGGGAAAAGCTGATATACGCCTTCATAGAGGGGGATCATCTGACTTCTATAATTCTCAGGTAGGCTTTCCCAGTTCACCCAGGGAGGATTGCCAGCAATATAGTCAAACTTTCCGGCAAAGAGGGGAGCAAAGGCATTTTTGAGGATGCGTGCCCAGATGCCGTTAATGCCCTGCCTTTGAAGTCTTAGGAGTTTCTCATAGAGCTCCACCACCACGCTGATGTCCCGGCCATCCTGTTCTGGGTTGAGTGGAAGCTTCTCGATGAGCATGGACACAAACTGCTCTCCTGAGAGCTCCAGTCTTACTGCTTCCTCCAGAAAATTGGCTAACATGTCGATATACTGAGCATAAACTAAACTTTTAGGGACGGCAAAGGGGCCCACTGCAGTGTTGAACTTGAGAACTCCCTGTCCAAAAAGGTCCTCTGACTCGGAAGGGGTCATGATGGAATCGCAGAGATAGACCGGAATGTTCACCTCTCCCTTCCGGTGTTGCAGAAGATCCCCCAGCGCCAGAAGGTAATTAGTCCTGGCCGAGATAACCGCGAGGGGGTTCAGGTCAAAACCGACCACATTGGCAAGGATTTTCTCCAGCACCTCTGACTCAGGAAGCATCTTCTCCCTGGCGTATTGGCGGATCTTCCTGATAGCAATAACCAGAAAGGTCCCCGAGCCGCAAGCTGGATCAAGGAGACGCCTGTTGGGATCTCCTTTGAATCTTCCTGCCTCCAACATGTCCAGGAGCCGCTCCGCCAGCCAGTCCGGCGTGTAATATTCGCCCAGATTGTGCCGCAGGGCTCTAGGCATGAGGTTCTGATAGAGCTTTTTCAGGAGGTCCCGGGTCTGCTCCGGGTCAACATCCAGGGTAACCAAAGAGTAGTTGGCCAGGCTAGCCACGATCTCCTTGAGAGCCTGATAGATAGCTTCATCCCAGATGTCCAGATACCAGCCAAAAAAGTCGCCCTCGAGAAGGTTGGCAATCCCCAGTTCCCGGAAGATACCGCCTTGCTCCATCCTTTGTAGATACGCTTTTAGCTGCTCGCTTTTGAAGGCGGCGGCCTGCCTCAAATCCGTTCCCAGTTTGGGCATGGTGTAGTAGTGAACTATCTGCAGCGCCAGAAGTTTAATGAAAGAGGCGTAATAGGTGTGAATGGAGAAGAAAAGGCGAAAGGGCTCTGCTCTTTCTTCTCTTATTCCAAAGGCGCGGGCAAAGGATTGCACATCGAGTTTTGACACTTCGGCATAGTTACACACTTCGCTGAATTGCAATGACCACTGCTCAAAGAGGGTTTTGACCTTGGGATTCGGGCTTTCTGTGAGAGCATCATAGAACGTGCTTGCCGCTTTGCGGGACACAGGCGTATTTTCGCCAAAGTCCCGTACCAGATTTTCTGGTATCAGAGCAAGCTCGGTACTCAGCGACGCAAGGAGACGGAGGAAGTGCTCCGTAGAGTGGTCATCTACCCTCACCGGTGGATCAACATGCCAACTTCCTTCTTTGGAACGGATGAAGATGAAGTACGAACCATCCAGGACGACGCCCGCTAATCGTTCGGGTCGGTGGCGCTCCCGCCGCACCAGACCGCCGACGTACCCCTTCACCTGTTCTATGGCATGCTGATTGACTCGGTGACGGTTATCTGGGCGTAAGGACCCAGGAGCCTCATACTCGATGACCAGCCTGTTATAGACCGCATCTGCCCTCCCATTAACGAGGGTGTACTCCTCTCTTACAGGAATCGTAAGCCTCATTTTTGTGGCGAACTCTTCTATCATTCGGGAGGCTTTGCTGCGGAATTCCGCCTCATTATGGGATACAGCAGCCGCATCTTGAATCTGCTTATTTAGAGTTCTGGCAATACTCTTAATCTCCTCTTCTATCTCTAGGCCCATAGTCTTTCTCCTAAAATTCCTGCTGCCTGAAGGCTGGTTTGGGGAAGATGATCTTTACGGGTTGTCGGTAGACGGCATGGCTAAGCAGAAGCTCTCCCTTTGAGAGTCGGGTGACATTGGATTTGATCTCATTATCCAAAAACCGGTAGTCTGGCTGCATAATCTCTGCCGAGCCACTTCTGCCGATGATCTTGGTAGCGCAGTTGCCAGTAACCCGGGAGTGAACGGCGCTCATAAACTGCTGAGCGGCGAGGAGAATGACCCCCAGGGAGCGCCCCCGCTCAGCTATCTCCAAGACCAACTCGGTAAGAGGCGAGGGGCGGGGGCCGGCCGGGGCGTATTTGTTCAGCTCGTCCACAAAAAAGATAATCTTCTCAGGAACAGGCTCAGTCCTATCCTCAGGAGGCTCTGCCTTAAGGGAATAGACGGTTTTGAGCAGATCGCCAAAGACAAGCATCTGCTCATGCTCATAGAGACGGGCTATGTCCACCACATAGACGTGCCCGCCCCTAATTTTCAGGATTTCATCGGTCAGAACCTCCTCTCCTGTGCTCCGGGTATCCACAAAGATTCCCGATTGATTGGCCTGCACCATCCTTCTCACGTGTCTGCGAAAAACACCGATGGATGAGCCCCGGATTCCCCGCCATTCCCTGACCGCAGCCCGGGTTTCAGGATCAAAGAGGGGCCTGCCGCTTAGTAGGTTGGTCCAACTCTGGACATTTCTGAACTCGGGCTCATTGTTTCTGATTCCCTCCTTGATCTCGCTGATGATGGATTCCAGGGTAAAGTAGGCGTCGGGAATCTGGGCGAAGAGGAGATCGAGCTTGTCGGCGGTAGATTCTAAGTCATAAGCATAAATCTGGTAAAAATCTGGTTCATAGAAACTGTTGGGCCGACCATCTTTTCCCCGAGGCAGAAAGTAGTGCAGTTTGTCCGCCTCAAACGGTTTGGGCTCGAGGCCCAGGTCTTCCCACATGTCCATTTCATCAACCGAAAATTCTTTTTGTCGCCTTTGGTCAATCTGCAAAAGGTCCCCATGCTTCACATTCAGAATAATGACCGCAATCTTAGCCCTTTCTTCCTCAGGAGTTTTCTGTAATAGGGACTGGAGGAGGAACATGGCATAGGAGGTCTTGGTAGCCAGACCACTGATTCCCGAGATATTGACGTGGGCAGATTCTGGTCCTAAAAGGTAGCGGCGGTCAATGTAGGCCACTGCAGCCACCTCATTACTCATCTCGATAAGGCCAGCCGGTACTCTGTCTCTGGGTTCCATGGCATCAATACCCAGGGCCACTTGAACGCCATCCTCATCGGCAAAGTCTACCACCTTCTCGCTGGAGACAGGCATGTAAATGTCTTTGTCGTTGCTCAGAACATTTACATGGGCGATAGTGGTTCCTTGCCTGGGGGTGTTGGGCTCTTCGGTCAATTCCCCAAAATTGCTGGAGATAAAGTTAGCTAGATGAGTAGGGGAATCAGTCCTGTGCTCCAGTGTAGTCACCAGGCCATAGGTCCTGCTAGGCCCTTCATGGCTAACCTGCTCTACCTCAACAATATCAAAAGGATTTACGATTACCCCTGGAGAAAGCCAGAAGGAAAATTTGTCGGAAGTGGTGGGATCTCTATCTGTGGCCGAGGTCTTGCCAATGGCTTGAGCTGGTCCGGAAGTTTGATTTTCTTGTTCGGGCATATCTACCCCTCCTTAAGGTCTAGGCCACTTGATGCAGCCCATTAGCACTTCCCTTGAGAAGAATTTGTTCTTTATTACCTGCTCAGCAATATGGATAGGATACAGGGAGCAGTGCCATCTCCTATCCAGACCATAGGGAGTCACATTTCTCTCAGCCACCAAAGCGCGGGACAGAAGATCAGCTAGCTCAGCAGGAATAGGGGTTTGATCGGGCCTGGGGAGCTCCACCTTTACCACACCCATCAGGGGATAGTCCAATTCCCTCTGCTCCCTCAGGCGGACATACCAAAAGGCAACCTTGCCTCCGTAGGCGCTGAAGGCAGCAGTGCGATGAGCATGAGGAAGGCCGGCCAGGATAGAAGTAATGTCCTTTCTTTCTCGACTTTTTGATCCAAACTGAAAGTAGGGATCCTTGCGAAAGGATTTAGCCACTCCGATCAAGTTAGGAGCCTGGATGAACTCATCCAACTTTACGGCACCGTCCAGGACCAGCCAGGAGTCTTCATTGCGAAGGGAATCTGTCGTCTCAATCAACTCAATCTCCAATTTGTGCATCTCAAAGCGGGCTTTTGCACCGGCCTTGTCCCGCGGGTCCGTCCTGGTGTTGCTCAGAGTATCGGGGAGAGTAAAGTCTACAAGTTCCAGAAACTCTGGCTTCTCAACTCTGTGCAGTTGGATCCACAGGGTATCCGAAATACCCTCGTTTTGTTTAGGAAGCAGAAGCAGGATTTTCTGTCTGTGCTCCCAAACCTTGACCTCTCCATCCTGCTCTCTTTGGATCACCGCTGCCCCTACCTGGGCTAGCTCGATGGGGAAAGATCTAGGTCCCTCAATTCCTGTGGCCAGAAAATAGGTGCGAATGCTTCCGTCAATAAAAAATCTAAAAAGATGGTTATCCTGCCGGGAAAGGGGTGAAGTGGGCCGGTAGATGTTTGAGATATCTGGCTCCGGGGTCTCATGAAAGGCGGTGACTTTGTCCGCTTCCTTGTTTATGACCTTGTCTTCAATCTCTTCCTGGTCAGGGTGCTGAAGTTCTTCCACCGCACCTCCGGTGGCAGGAAGAATTTTGACCTCTCTTCCCAGGAGGTCCAATATGGGCATAAGTGAGCTTAGAGGATTAGGCATGGCTTTCTCCTGCTACCAGCTAATCGCGGTCTTCTGTGGCCAACTACCTGTCTAGCTTGCGTATCCTCTGCTCCTTCATCTGCAGATAGCGGGCCAGTAGCCTGGCCGGCAAAACTTCACACTCCAGGAGTGACCGCTTGTTTCTGATCATCTCTGACTACTAAGGTCGGTCAAGAGTAATATAGACCAGTGAGAAATCTTTGTCGACGGTCATCTCTCTGCTGTCCAGCGTTTCTTCCTATCTTTACGTGACGTTACATCCTTATCCTTTGCTAACACCACATCTTCTAAAACTTCTTCCACTTTTCTTCCTCCCTCCCGGCTAAATGATTCCACTCCGAAAAGAAGGTGTCTAGTCTCTTATGGGGTCAGTATAATAAATGTTTGGCCGAATTCGGCAACTTTTCTTATCTTGTCTTTGTAGATCACAAAGGCTTCTCTCCTTATCGAAAAAGCTGGTAGGCTTCTTCAATCTTTTGGAGGAGGACGTCAGCCAGTTGAGTTTTATCAATTATGAACTCAGCCCACTTCGTTCCAGGTTTCGGACTCATGGGCGCCACAAGTCTCAGACGCTTTCCTTTGCCCTGAGGGTTAATCTCCACAGCCAGTTCTCTTAGCTTATCAGAAGGTATAAGAAACAAGTTGTCGTGTAGCTCCATCGTATGTGGGTTAAAGTAAGCATAAACAATAAAGAAGGTTGGGTAGGGTTCGAAAGTCTTTTCTCGAATATCCTGAATATAAGTCTTTTTGCTTTTCCCGCTGAGCCCAAAACGGCTCTTGACCTGCAAGTAAATTGGCCTAAACTCGCCTTTCTTAAGAACGATCAGGTCGATTGCTTCGATGTCTGAGGCTGGTTCATAAACAGATAAAGCTCCGCCACCATAAAGTAAAATCAACTCTCTAATCCGATTCTCAACAATGCGGCCTTTTTGAGTTGAGGTAAGACCGGATAGATCTGTTATCTCCTCAGCAACCTTTGCTTGCTCTTCCTCTTTTAGCACAAGGGTTTCTCTGCCTTTCGCTTCCCACTTCTTCAAACCGAAAAGGCCAGGTCCGACTTTGACAAATCTTCCCTCTCTTCCTGTTTTCTGATCATAAAGTATCTCAGTGTATATCTGTGCACCCATAGTGCGCCCAGGAGTAGCCCCCACCGTGTCCAGCAAGCCTTCGTCCAATGCGCGCTTAGTTATTTCCCCAAAATGCAAGGGCTTTTTCGCTTTCTCTAAAATCGCTTCCGCTGCATCTTTGAACTTCATTCTGTCCTCACTTAAGAAGTGAATCCTCCCATTCTTCAACAATTCCTACTCCTTTATCTCCGTCAAGCCGTAGAGTTCGTAGACGACTTCGTCGACCTTGAAACATGAACGTCTCAGACTACTGCTTCCCGTTGCAGTTATGAATTGCTTTGTGCGAGTCGGCGGAGTTCTCGTAAGCTGATCCAAAGCGTATGTAATACTTTGCTCAACGCTTCTTGCCAGTCTACAATTGGCCACTCTATTCCGAGAGCCTCAAAGCTCTCGAGCAGGTCCTGACTTCTTGAATGAATTGGGAAGCTGTTTCTTAAGGTCACAATGTACCGTAACGGTGTAACGATATCATGAGCAAAGCCTGGATACTCTTTGTCAACAAAAGCCTCCAATTTGTTTAGTGAACCTTCAACACCAGCAATAGTATTTTTGTCCAGCAAAGTACCCACAGACAGGTTATTAATCAAATCTGAAACTGCTGCGACCCTGTACATAAAATCTTCTTCCGAAACACAAACTCCAAAGAGAGCCGAGATGGTGCGCGCTTGAGAAACAGGAATCAAACGCTTCAGTCCGTATTTTTCTCGAAAACTGAGATTCAGAAAATCAATTTCATCGGCAACTCTATCAGCGAGATCAGATGGAATGATCACTGGAGCTTTTCCGATCTCCAATACTTGCTCCCAACAGTCTTTGACTCCAGGGATACAATTACTTGTATCACCAGGGTCTTCATCTTTTTCACACATAGCAGACCAGACTGTGCGGCTCATGCCGCTCGAAGTCTCAGTGGCTGAAATTCGAGGGTGCATTAGATTGGTGCATAAAAGGCGCTTGTCGGGCATAGAACATTTCGCGCACAGAGAAGGTGTAGTTCGACCCTCCAAATCGTCCCTCCCCCAACGGATTTGGCAGATGAGGCCCTCTTGCGGACGTGTTTGAAACAGGTATTGTTTCTTAAGTAGAGCGGCCGCGCTTTGTTCAGTTAAATCCTCCTGAGTAAGTACTATTTCCGTGACACGATCAGTGTATTCTTTAGAATAGTTTCCGGCTCTAACCATCGTTTGAATTCGGTCAAGCCCAAAAAGCAACATGGTCTTTCCCAGTTCGTCATTAGTCATTCTCGAAGTAGCTCTAAGAATGTTCTCCATGGTTATCAAAACAGGGAATGAAGTTGTTGCACCTGTGATCCTAAATATGAAGCGGCCAGCGATTGCATCTTCTTCGAAGCTGCCAAATTCAATTCTAAAGGACTCCATAAAGTATCCCTCCGACATTGCGAGCCTTCAACGAATAGCACCTGCCAGAGCTTTGCCTAACAAAACTTCCAACGCCCTCACAGATGTTGCCAACAGTGGTCCAAGCATCACCGGCCTCCATCTCCCGCAGAAACTCGTCCACATCTGCTTTCCGGTAGCGCCCGGGCCCCGTGGATATCCGCAACGGCTTCAGTATTCCCTACTCCTCGTAGCGGTAGAGAGTCCTCCCACTCATTCCAAGATAGAGGGAAAGCTCCCGGAGCGTGGGCACCTCCTCGTTGGCGGCCTTATCCAGAGAAGATCTCCCCGCCGGATCATCTGTCATACGAGACGACTATGTAGCTCTATAGCCATTATAGGGAATTGATAAACAAAGGCCAAGACTTTCTTGGTTGTCCACATAGCGCTCCCTAAGTTTGCCCTAAAGAGGTGAGAGATGCTATTATTTACGACGTTCAGAGACTTTGACCTCCCTTTCTTTGTGCGCCGCCGCCCGGAGAGTCTGGACTACATTAAGGAGTGCCAGAGGATGCTTCCCCACTATCCCCTGGCTCCTATTCAACTAGAATAGACTGGCTTCTAGCTCATTCTGACTGTTTGTTGGTCATAAAACTGGCGGTGGACAAGATAATTAGAAGGACCCACAGGCGGGACGATGACAAGCCCTGGCTATTAAGCTACTATTTACCTATGCGCGCTCCCAACGTCCCTCTTAAAAAGTTGGACTTAAATCCCCTTTTCAAAAAAGCGCTCCACCTGATGGAGGAGAGCGATAAAAACGTTCTCGTTACGGGCCGAGCCGGCACCGGAAAATCCACCCTGCTCGAGCATTTCCGCTCGATTACGCGGAAAGAGACTGTCGTTCTGGCGCCAACCGGGGTGGCGGCCGTCAACGTTTCCGGCCAGACGATCCACTCGTTCTTCCGATTCTCGCCGAACATGACGACGGTGAATATCAAACGAGTCGCCAACCCAGTCTACGCGAAGATAGACGCCATCGTGATCGACGAAATCTCGATGGTGAGAGCCGATCTTTTGGACTGCGTCGATAACTTCTTGAGGATGAACGGCAGGACCAAGGGCGTTCCTTTCGGGGGCATCCAGATGATCTTCATTGGCGACCTGTACTAACTTCCCCCGGTGGTGCGCGGCAAACAGGAGCAGGGAATCTTCAATAAGCATTACGAGAGCGCCTACTTCTTCGATTCGCACGCCTTCAGGGGCGTAGAATTCGAGTACGTCGAGCTCGAAAAGGTCTACCGGCAAACGGACGAGTCTTTCATCCGCCTTCTGAACAGCATCCGCAACAAGAGCATTACCGATGAGGAGATCGAGCTCATAAACGAGCGTTACGTAGAGGACTCAAAAGCGTTGTCCGGCGACGCCATCTATCTGACTACGACAAACGCCATGGCCGGCGAACGCAACGAGATGGAGCTTTCCAAGCTGAAGGGCAAGCCGTACCTCTTTGAGGCCGATATCCGGGGAGATTTCGAAGAGACGAGCTTCCCCGCCGACGAGGCGCTAAGGATCAAGAACGGCGCTCAAGTGATGCTCTTGAATAACGATCCGGACGGAAGATGGGTTAACGGGACCATCGGTACGATTTGCGATATCAAGAGGGACCTGTTGCTAGTACGCTTCGCCGGCGGAGACGTCGAGGAGGTCTACCCTTTCACCTGGGTTCAGACTATCAGGTCCCCTGGCTTGCGGGCGGTCTCCGACATTCTTTATCCGATGGGATGACATGCTTACGACGTTCGGTTGCGCCGGCCGCTCGCGACTCGGGAAAGCGCACGGGTAACAACCGGCGGGCAAAAGGAGGCAACAGGGCCTTAAAGCATGTCTTTTGCCAATCCGCCTTCTGCAGCTTACAGGATCCATTGTGTATTACAGGCTGGAGGTTCTGCACAAAATCCATCATGTTTTCAAATTATAGGGAATTGATGAATAAAGGCCAAGGCTTCTCTACCCTGTCCCCATAAGCACTCCGGTTAGTTTCCAGCAGAGGCGGGTTTTATTTGCTGTGCCGAGAGACTTGGACCTCCCTACATCCACTTTCAAGGTACAGTCCGGTGGGTGAAAGCCTTTAAGCAGTCTTCCCCCGTGATGAATCGTCAAAATCTCAACTTCATCCCCCAAAACTCGATATATGATACGATAGTTTCCGAAGATGATCTCCCGTACGTCTTCACGTCCAATTTCTGGGACTACCCGCCCTGAAAATGGGAAGTCAGTAAGCCGATCAGCAATCTGGAATGCTCGTGCTGCAAACAACCTGGCGTATTGGGGAGCGTCACGAGCAATAAAGATACAAATTGCCTCCAGATCCTCCAGTGCTTGTGGGGTCCAACTTACTCGAGCCACTTAGCCATTCGCTTTCGGGCTTCCTCTTGTGTGATCTTCTGACCAGCTTCTGCCTGTTCAATACCACGTTCTACCTTATACAGAAGATATAGACGTTCCATAGCATCTTCGACCGTAGCATCTTGAGGAAGTTCCTGAATGACTTTCAAGATTTGGTCCTTTACAACCATAATCGCTACACCTCCGAGGCCAGTATACCACACCCCATCCACCGGGTGCCCAGGGTACGAGTACAATTGTATTGCGGTGACGACCCATACACAAGGACATCCTTCAGACTCAAAAGGTAGTATCTAAAATCAGGTGATGTGGCTATAGAACTTCTCATCATAATTTGGGCCTCTATATTACAAAGGCCTCTCTATATTACAAAGGCCTTCACTATAACTAACCAAATGCTACATCAAGTACTATCCACCTCTTGATTCTGTCAAAATTAGGGGCTATATTGTGATAATCAAAGTATAGATTGAAGAGGAGGCAATATGCCTATCATTAAGCCTATTTCAAGCCTCAGGAACAAGGCCAGAGAAATCGCCACAATTTGCCACGAGCAAGATGAGCCCGTGTATTTAACTACAAATGGCCAGGGTGATCTGGTCGTTATGAGTATCGAACACTATGAACGTTTAAAAGCTCACGGTGAACTTTTTGAAAAACTCGGAGTCGCTCAAGCTCAATCCGCCGCAGGCGAAAGAGGTATTACCCACGCACAGATGATGCGGAGGTTGAGAAAGCGACTCCATGAAAAGTAAGTATTCTCTCCGCTATCTTCCGGCAGCCAATGATGACCTTGTTGAGATTCTCGATTACATTGCCAAAGATAGCCCAGCAAGAGCATTGCAATTCATCGAGAGGATCGAAAAACAAATTGGTCGTCTTGAGGTTCATCCTTATCCAGGTCGAGTTCCCCGATATCCAAAGTTGGAAGCTGCAGGATATAGAGTTCTGATTGTCGAGAACTATCTTGTCTTCTACATTGTCCGTGGGCAAACTGTGGAAGTACATCGAGTACTTCACGGATCCCGTCACTACGAAGACCTCTTGTAATCTCTGTAGAGTGCCTTCAGAAGGGCTTCCTTCTCTAAGTCTCATGAAGATCTTGGCTCTTTACCTTTGTATAATAGACTCTTTATTCAGAACACGATCATAAACAAATAGGCCAATGTTTACTAATAGGGTAACTATCAAGACAAGAACCGAGGTTGATTTACCAAAACTTTTCAAAGGCATGTAAAGATTCTCGGCGTACGGGAGCCATTAGGCATCTGTCTCTCACCTCCATCTGACCACGATGGATTCTCGCTGAAAAAGATACACTGCAACCCGGAGGGTGAGAATGTCTAATATAGCGATTCCTACGGCCATCACGATGAACATGAGCGGCCTAAGCAGGATCAGTCCAGTCAGTTGAACACCGATGATAGCTAGAACTGGTAGAACAATAACAAAAGCAATATTTTGTGCGCTTTTTGGATCGTTCGCCCTTGAAGACCCAATAACCCCTAACATAAAGCTGAGTACCGTCACCAGAGGGACCAGAAGGAACAGGGAAATGAACCATGATGGAGTTAAGACTAAGCTCCCGACTTCCGCACTTATTTTAAAAAACACCTCTTCAGAGGGGGTTTTCTATCAT
>NZ_BLRZ01000038.1 GCF_013281975.1 Candidatus Hakubella thermalkaliphila
CTCTTTAGGGTGCAGTTTCGAAATCTGAGTTCCTCTTTGACGGTTTTGAGCAGAGCTTTGGTACCTGGGCTTCACTTAGTGCACTTGTCTAAGTATGCATCTATGCCATAGCTTGACATACCAGCGATTATCAACTAGCATTTGTGCCAGGTCAGGGGATTGCGGCATACCCGAACCAAAAGTTCGTATACCCGGTTGCTACCCATAATCGGGCTTCACCATCGGCAAAGAAAGGAGATTCTGCGATGATTATTGCAAAACGACAGGTTCTTGATATGATTAAGGATCTTCCGGAGCAAATCGAAGTTGACGAATTGATATATCGTCTTTACCTTAGACAAAAACTTGAGGCTGCTGAGAAAGATGTCCGTGAAGGAAGACTCGTTTCCCATGAGGAAGTTGTCAAGGAGACATCTAAGTGGTTCAAATAAAATGGGCGAAACGGGCACTCCACGATTTACGCGAAATCTATGAGTTTATAGCCACAGATTCACCTCGATAGGCCCAAATACAGGTTGAAAGGATTCAAGAATCTGTCCTAAATCTTGCTAAGTTTCCATCTCTGGGCAGGCAAGTGCCCGAGTTTCCACATCTACCATATCGTGAGGTCTTGGTTGGAAATTATCGAGTCCTCTACAGAGTAGAAGAAAAACCGGGCCGAATTCTTGTTATGTCTGTAGTACATGGACGGCGGTTGCTCAAAGAGCCACCCAACTACGGCTAACACCTGTTTGTGGGTATCTTTGTTAGCCTAAACCCTTCGGGCTTCACAAACAGCGGAAAAGGTCATGCGCCATTGCTGAGATAAGTCATTAGCAGAGAGGTACCGCTATGGAAACTCCCGAGTTAAACGTAGTAACAGGAGCTTTCGGCTATACAGGCAAATACATAACCCGGAAACTGCTTTCTAGGGGGAAAAGAGTCAGAACCCTTACTGCCCACCCCGCCCGTCAAAGCCCATTCGGGGATCAGGGAGCATCTTTCCTTTCAACTGTAGACGAATGCTCCCTCGGCAAGGCCGTGCCTGGCCATATACTCCGACAGATTCGTCAGCACTGCGTTGTTGATAGTCTTGTCCGATACGTTCCCGTTCTCGCGTCCTCCCACTATCGGGATGTTGCGATGGATGCAGAGCATCTTCACCAGGAACTGCTTCAGGTCAGGCCTGTGGTCCTTGCTGTAGCCGTTGGTCACCTGTAGCTGGCTCTCCTCCTCGTTGCACATAGGGTAACCCCCCCATACGCTCACCGAGGTCGTGTCAAAGTGTACATGCCGCATATCCATGTCCTCAGGGAATGCCCTCGTCGCGCTGAACGCGATCTGGGAGACGAGCTGTTCTGTACCTCCATCGTAGATGGCGTCCATCGCACGACCCAACGTAGTGTCGTTGAACGCTCCCGCAGGGATCTCCCTATCCAGAAGCAGACCAGTATCCACGGACTCCGCAAACCTCTCCAGCCGATAGAGAGGGCTCCTTCCCGAAAGAGTGTCCAGCACCATGAGCTGGACCACGGTGCCCACATTAACAGTCATCTCCGTCGGAACAGCGGCGTTGACCGCGTCTGCAAGCCCGATCCTTCTGCAGAACTCCGCCACGATGGGCAGGTGTTCTGCCTGACTGATGTTCATCTACTTCAGCATTGCTTTGATATCGCTCATTCACCACATCCTCTCTTATTAAAGTAGCAGTTGACAGTCTGTTGTATCTCTATTATAATACAACCATGAGTAAATGTCAAGACGAAATCGAAGCAAAAATCGCTTGTGTTAAGAGGGATCTGATGGAGCTTGGCTGGATACACCCGGGTTCCCTGTCGAAGCAGAAGCGGTCACGTGGGGGTGAGTACCACCAGCTGAGCTACCGCCATGGGGGCAAAGGCCACACGAAGTATGTCAGACCCGAGGATGTCCCTGAAGTCATGCAGGAGCTTGAGAACTACCGGAGATTCCGGGAACTCACCAGAAAATGGGTTGAGTTGGAAATCGAGTCGGCGAAGCTCAGGCGCGATGGAGGCAAGTCGAAGAGGAATAGCACGGGAAAGAAGCAAGGGCGCACTCGGTAAACTCCGGCCTGAAAGCTATGCGCAAACTAACACGTAACCACTTATGCCGGAGTTGATTCCGCGGGTCAGGAAAAAATAACGAAAAGCTGCATGTAAGGGTGGGAAATGTAAGTTAATATATTCAGCATCTAGCTTTTCTAAGGCCAGAATCTTATCAGCATTTCCTTCCTTAAGGCTAAATTTAAGACTTCTTTTCAATCTGCAGTTCCTTTAACAACTGTTCCGTTTTTCTTCTACTTCTTCTCAATCCGTAAAGCCTGGCACAAAATGAAGTAATTATTGAAACAAAATCTTGCCTTAAGTCATCTTTATTATTTGGTGATTCATTAATCACTTCAATTTCCATTCCTGATTCTTCAAATAAAACTTTAAGATAGTTAAATCCAAACCTGGCTAATCTGTCTTTATGCTCCACCACTATTTTAGAATAATCTTTCCGTCTTAAAACTTTTTCAAGTAGCTTTCTATTATCATTTACTCCTGATCCGACTTCTTTGACAACATCGGCTATCTTATAACCTCGGGCAAGGCAATAATCAGTAACTCTTTTTGCTTGAGACTCAAGATTATCTCTATTTTCACTTGAGCTTACCCTGGCCTAAACGATCGCTTTATCAGGTCTATCTGACTGCGGAAGAACAATTACCGTACCGGTTGGTAACTGCTCGCATTTGATAAGACCTAGCTTCCAGTGTCTCCACGCTGTTTTATAGCAAAGAGGGTGTCCAAAAACCAAGGGCATTTTGCCCAAGGTGGGGAATTACTCCTACATGAGATCTGATTTTGAGGTCAATGTGGGAAGTTTTATGCGAAATTAGCTCCTTTTTAGGGGCGAAGTGGGAGATGAGTTTTTGAAATTGGAGTTTTTAGACAGCCTCCAAACACCCTTTAATTTTGCATAATCAGATAACTTCATATTTATATTATAGACTTTGTTTCACTAAATGTTAAGACTTTTCTATATTTTTGTTAAAGTTTAGTTAATACCTCAATTCCCAGTAACTCAAGGATCTCCAGACATCCTGCGCAGACCTGAGGGTGTTTGATGTTGGAGCCAACGGACGGCAGGTACTTCCAGCATCTCTCACACTTCTTACCGGCAGCAGGCTCTACCTCCAGAGCCATCCTCCCCATACGGAGAGATATGGTGGGCTCACGACCGCTAAGTTCTCTCTCCACCTCTATCTCGGAGACCATGTATAGCTCCTCCAGAGATTTTCGGTTCTCCATCAGATGGGAGTAGAGGTTTTCATCATCTGTAAAAAGTCTAACCCTGGCCCGCAGAGAGTCTCCGATAGTTTTCTGTCCCCTCAGAACCTCAAGCCTTTTGAAAACTTCATCTCTTGCGGTCATAATCTCGTCGAATTTTCTCTCTACCTCTTCTTCAACCGGAATCTCTGAAGGATCGGGCCAGGGTCTCAGATGAATGCTTTCCTCCTTGCCCTGGAAGTCAGGTGTGCTCTGCCAAATCTCCTCACAGGTAAAGGAGAGAACAGGGCACAACAAGGAAGTCAGGTAGGTAAGAATCTTGAAGAGGACGGTTTGGGCGCTCCTTCTTCCCGGAGCATCAGGAGCCGAAGTATATAGCCTGTCTTTCAGGATGTCTAGATACCGGGCACTCATCTCCACAGCACAAAAATTGGAGATGTAGTGGTAGACTAAATGAAACTGATACTCCTGGTAAGCTCTGGTAACCTGTTCGGTCAACCTCCTCAGCCTTTGTAGGGCCCATCTATCGACTTCCCATAAGTCCTGGTAGGGAAGAGCGTGGACATCGGGATCAAAGTCATAGAGATTCCCCAGAAGAAAACGAGCCGTATTCCGGATGCGGCGATAGGTGTCTGTAACCTGTTTGAGGATGCTGGGAGAGATACCCACATCCCCGCGGTAATCAGTAGAGGATACCCATAGCCTGAGAATGTCGGCCCCCGAATCCCTCATCACGTCCAGAGGGCTGATGACGTTGCCCAGAGATTTGGCCATTTTTCGTCCCTTGTCGTCCACCATAAACCCATGGGTGAGAACACTTCGGTAAGGTGCCCGGTCCCGAGTGGCCATGGAGACCATCAGGGAAGAGTTAAACCACCCTCGGTGCTGATCAGAGCCTTCCAGATACATATCGGCTGGCCAGGAAAGCTCCGGTCTGGTTTCCAGAACCGCCCGATGGCTGGAACCAGAGTCAAACCACACGTCCAGGATATCATTCTCCTTTCGAAAACTATTACCCCCACAGGAGGAACAGTTGAAATCAGATGGCAATATCTCTTCGGGGTTTTTAGTAAACCAGGCATCGGAGCCCTCTTTCCTGACCAACTCGTAAACACACTCTATGGCTCTTTTATCCAGGATAGGCTCTCCGCACTTCTGACAGTAGAAAATAGGTATTCCTACCCCCCAAAATCTTTGCCGGGAAAGACACCAGTCAGGCCTCTCGGCCACCATGGCGTAGATCCTGTTTCGTCCCCACCGGGGGATCCACTCTACCTGGTCTATCTCCTTCAGGGCTTTCTGGCGCAGGCCCTGGTGATCCACAGACATAAACCACTGAACAGTAGTCCTGAAGATGACTGGATTATGGCAGCGCCAGCAGTGGGGATATTGATGTTCCACCTGGCCTACCTTTAATAACAGACCATTTTGGGCAATAGCTTCCACTACCAGAGGATTGGCATCCTCCACATACATCCCCCTGAATTGGCCAGCCCGGTCATCAAAAATACCTCTTTCATCCACTGGACATAGGATCTCCAGACCGTACTGTTGCCCGGTAAGGAAATCTTCCCGGCCATGACCAGGAGCTGTATGAACACATCCGGTTCCCTGATCTAAGGTCACATAGTCGCCCAGCAGCACTGGCGATGGACGGGCCAGGAAGGGATGAGTACAGATCAGATCCTTAAGATCCCCACCCTTATATCGGGCCACTATCTGGTAGTCTTCTAGATGGGTCTCGGCAGCCACCAGCTCTACCAGCTCCTGAGCCACAAGGTAGAGCTCCTCCTCTCGAGTCTTCAATATCACATAGTCATACTCTGGATGAACGACGATGGCCAGATTGGCGGGAATGGTCCAGGGAGTGGTGGTCCAGATCAGGATGAACCCCTTTTTACCTCCAAATATTCCTTGGGGGTCCTCTTTAACCGGAAATTTGACATAAATAGAGGGGGATACCTTCATTTCGTACTCTATTTCTGCCTCAGCCAGGGCAGTCTGACAGGAGGTACACCAATGAATGGGTCTCAGCCCCCGGTAGACATAGCCCCCTGCCACCAGTTCGGAGAAGACCTTAACGATGATGGCCTCATAGTCATTGTTCAGAGTAAGATAGGGATTTTCCCAGTCGCCCCGCACTCCTAGTCTCTTGAACTGCTGGCGCTGGACATCCACAAAATGGAAGGCATAATCCCGGCATCTCCTTCTGAGCTCCATGCGGTCTAGCTCCAGGTTCTCTTCTTTGACCATTTCCACCACCTTGTTCTCGATAGGAAGACCGTGATTGTCCCAGCCGGGCACATAGGGGGCGTAATATCCGCGCAGGCTTTTGTATTTGACTATCATATCCTTGAGAACTTTGTTCAAGGCATGACCCATGTGGATATCCCCATTGGAGTAAGGTGGGCCATCATGCAAGATAAAACTCTTTCGTCCCTTATTTCGAGCCAAAGTCTTTTGGTAAAGCCCTATCTCATCCCAGAAGTCGAGGATCTCAGGCTCTTTGGTGGCCAGGTTGGCCCTCATGGAAAAGCTGGTTTGGGGCAAATTAAGAGTGTCTTTATATTCCATTACTATCTCTAACCCTGTCTAGAATAGGAAAGAGTTATCCTTAAAACAAAAAGATCATCCCCAAGGGACGATTAAAACTAGCATAAGAGGGAAAGAGAAGTCAATTCCTTGGGAATTGCACCCTGAGAACTTGCTTGAGGAAGGAGATGTTGCCTTTATCTCTTGCGGACTTGCATCATTGATCTAGATCGAATAACCATCGACCCACAGCTAAGTTTTTTTCTCCGAAGGGGGCTCGACAGCGAAAAATTTCTCTACCAGCTCCTCATCGGCGATCTTCGGATAGCTCTTTTTTCTGCCGCCTTTTCGTAAGAAAGGGGCTTCCACTTCCGGGAGCGAATCTGAGCTTACTTGCTCAAGATCCGCCAGTTCCTCCTCTGCCACTACCTCTTCTGCCACCCCGCTGGCTTCTATAGACACCTCCCCTTTATCCTGGATATCTTCTGAGACCTCCTCGGTTTCCAAAGAGGGCTCCTCTGCGGAGACAGAGCGCTGCTGGTCAGCAGATTCAGAACCCTTCTCAGCAACCGAGCCAACAGGGATCTCCTCCAGCACTTCTGGAAAGACAATGCCCTCCATAATATCCACCGCATCCAGGGAGCTCAAAAGAGATTGCAGGAAACTTCTGATCCTTTTCCTAATTTGTCCCTGAACATCTCCGAGCTTTTCTATCTCCTTCTGCACCACCTTTTTTTCTCTGTCGAGATCTTTTATCTCTGTATCAGCCATTTCTCTGGCTGCCTGGAGAATGTTCTCGGCTTCGGACTGGGCGCTCTTTCTGATGTCTTCGGCAGCTTTCTGGGCGGAAAGCAGAGCAGCCTGAATAACTGATTTCATTTCCTCGCTCTCAGCTACCTTGCTCTCCAAAAGCTCGATTTTAGCCAGAAGCTCTTTGTTCTCCTTGGTGAGCCGATCCAACTCTCTGGCCACCTGGTCCAGAAACCGGTCCACCTCCTCCATGTTATAACCGCGCAGGGAGGTATGGAACTCCTTCCGCTGTATTTCAGTTCGGGATACTGTCACTTTTCCTTCCTCCTTTTCTTTCCCTCTAGGGGAAATAGTTATAAGCTATGTAGTTGAGCAGTCTTGATATTATCATCAGAAAGATCAAAGCCAGGAGAGGAGATAAGTCCAGACCACCCAAGGATGCTACTGAAGAGAGCAGATTTCTGAAGATCCTCAAGAAAGGCTCGGTAAGGTCATAGAGAAAACTATAAATACTCCCCAAAAGACTGCGATGACCGGGGCTGAACCAGGATAAGATAGCCCTGGCCACAATTACAAAACTATAGACATTGATCACAAAAATAAGAAGCTCTAAGACCCCTCCTATGCTAAAGTTCATCGCTCCTCTTCCAACTCTTCTCCGATCTCTCTAGCCCGTAAGGCAGCCCTTTCTACCGCTTTGATGACCGCGTATCGAAACCTGTTTTCCTCCAGAACCTTGAGAGCCTCTACCGTAGTACCAGCCGGAGAAGTCACCATCCTGCGGAGCTCTGAGGCTTCCATCCCCGTCTCCTTCAGCATCCTGGCTGATCCGAACATGGTCTCTACAGCAAGTTTGCTGGAGACCTCCTTACTCAGTCCCATGCTTATGCCTGCATCAACCAGAGATTCGATGAATAAAGAAAAGTAAGCCGGACCGCACCCATGAATGGCCATGGCTGCATTCTGATTTTCCTCTGGCAAAAGCATAGTCTCTCCCACACTGGACATAAAAGCAAGTACATACTCCGCATCTTCAGGATGCGCATAACGGCCAGGGCTGACTACTGATATGCCGGCCAAAGACATGGCTGGTGTATTAGGCATAACTCTGACTACCCTGGCCTTCTTGCCCAACTCTTCCTCTACAAACGTTGTGCTGACTCCAGCCGCGATAGATATCAGAAGATGATCCTCTTCTACAACTTCCCTGATAGTCTTCAGGACAGCTCTTATATCTTGAGGCTTGACGGACAATATAACCACCTGAGAATCTCTGGCCGAGGTCCTGGCATCTTGAGAAGTAGATACTCCATATCGATCAGCTATCTCTACCAGCCTGTGAGGCAAAATGTCACACATGACCACCTGTTTCGGATGCAAGAAATGAGCAGCCAGCGTCCCCTTTAGAAGCGCCTCTCCCATCTTTCCCGATCCCATGAAGCATGTCTTCCTCTGGTCGATCACCTTATCCCCTCTGTCCGCATCTCCAAAAGGATTCCCTGCCTGTCCCGGCCTTCCAGGGCTCAATTTCTTTAGAACTGGTTAAACAAGCCTCTTTGCTGCAGCCTTATCTTCTCCTCCGCTGAGACCTCTACATTGCTGGGGGTGAGCAGGAATACCTTCTCTGCCACTCTCTGGATTCCTCCGTTTAAACCATAGGTAAGGCCACTGGCAAAATCCAGAATCCTTTTAGCTGTCTCAGGCTCCACCTTCTGAAGATTCAGGATAACCGGGATGCTGACCTTGAACTTATCGCCTATGATTTGGGCATCATTGAAGCTGCCAGGCTCCACCACATGGACTTTGGTCTGGGGAGATCTCAATGTTTGGATGGAAGATCTAGGCGGAGGCGGTCCCTCCTCTGAGAATATTCTTCTCACTCGGGGATGGTCACTGGAGCGAGGAGATATCCTCTCCTGTTCCTCTTCTGTTTCATCTTCGGCCAATCCGAGATAGATAAGAACTCTTCTAAAAAAACTGGCCAATCTTTCTCTCCTTAGCCAAACTAATTTTAACAGAAAATAGCCGAGCCCACTCTAACCATTGTTGCTCCCTCTTCTATGGCTACTTCGAAATCGTTAGTCATCCCCATGGAGAGGTGAGAGAAATTAGGAAAGATTCCTCTTGCAGCTAGATCATCTCTCATCTGGCGCAAGTCCCTAAACACCCCTCTAACTTCCTCTGGATCTTCCACCAGAGGAGCCAGGGTCATGAGTCCACATATGTCCAGATGGGGAACCTGGACAATCTCCTGGCAAAAAGAATAAAGTTCCCCTGGCGCGATTCCTATTTTGGTTTCCTCCTGGGCCACGTTTACCTCGATGAGGACTTTTTGGGTCCTGCCCAATTTTCCCGCTCTCTTACTGATCTCCCAGGCCGTGGACATTCTGTCCAGAGAATGGATATATTCGGCGATCCCGATGACTTTTTTGACCTTGTTGCTCTGAAGGTGACCCACAAAGTGCCACCTGACCCGGTCTCCCAGCACCCTGTGCTTTTCCACTAACTGATCGGCCCGGTTCTCTCCCACATCCGTTAAACCAAATTCTACGGCTCTTTCCAGAAGTTCCACGTTGGCGTATTTGGCCACAGCCACCAGGATGATCTCAGAGGGATCTTTGCCAGAACGGAGAGCGGCTCTGGTAATCCGCTCTCTCACTTTCTCTATCTTCTTCTTCAAAGCATCACTCATAGAAATTCTTCATCAACTCCAGATGATTTTAGAAAATCCTTTGCCAGTTTCGGCCAACGATCTGGCTCTGACCATCCTTCTGGGAACATTTTTGCGCCTGTCTCCAGCAGCATCAATGCACTCCCCGTATAGATCCAACAACCTCCCGGTAACATGGGTCAGGGAATTGGCCATAGCCTTATCTCTGGCCAGCCTGCCCATCTCTTGTCTCAGAGAAGGATTTCGGATCAACTTGAGAACATGGTCCACAAACTGGTCTACATCCAGCCCGGTCAAGAACCCCTCCCGGCCATGCTCAATAAGTTGAGAAGCTCCCATGGCATCCACAGCCACTACCGGTAAGCCTGTGGCCATGGCTTCCAGGATGGCCAGGCCCTGGGTCTCGGTTAAGGAAGAAAAGACAAAGATATCACTTTGCCTGAGTTCTTTAACTACCCCTTTCCGGTCGACAAAGCCGCTAAAGCTGACTATGTCTGCCAGCCCTCTCTCCTGGCAAACCCTTTTCAAATGAGGCAGCTCGGGACCACCACCGACCACTCGGAGGACTACACCAGGCACTCTGCTGCGAACTTTGTCCATCACATCAAAAAGAAACTCTATGTTCTTCTCTTTAGCCACTCTGCCCACATAGATCAGTCTAGTATCTTCATTCTTCTTCTGCAGCGCTTCTTCCTCTCCCCCGGGGAGCAAACTCTGAAACTCATGAAGATCCACACCCGTGGGCAAAACCTCGATCCTGGAACTTACTCCGTATTCTATCAGAAGCTCCCGTATCCTCTCAGAAGGGCTCAGGACCAGGTCACATCGGTCACAGTATATTCTGGAAATCCTCTCCACTCTCTTTTTGCTTATTCGGATTATTCTAGGAAGGTAATGCAGGTACTCTTCATATAGAGTGTGATAAGTGTGAACCAGAGGAATACTTTCCGCCCTGGACACCCGCAGGGCCACCAGGCCCAGGGGGAAAGGATCGTGAGAGTGGACGATGTCCAATTTTAGCTTTCTTATGGTGGCCATGATATCCCAAAGGGTGGGAATGGCCAGTCTATATCCCTCGATGAAGAAGATGTCTACAGACGGGAACCGGTGGATATGGTTCCCATCATCCTTGTAGCCCGGAAATCGGGGAGCGAAAATATGGACTTCATGGCCCTGCCTCATCAGTTCGTTTTCAAAACTTATGACGGAAGTTACGACACCATTTATTTGAGGAGAGTAGGTGTCGGTGAACATACCGATCTTCATTTCATCCTCCCCTAATTTTTTCTTATTATACTATATAGTGGGTTTACAAAAGTAAAGAGCCAAGTCCGTCGGGGGTCTCCACAACAATCTGGACGTTCCAAGATAGGGAGCTGGGTTGGATCCAGCCTTTCTACTTCCTCAGAGGTATCAGGGCATTTTTTGCCCCTCTAGTCAACAATATGCAGATCAGCGTAGTTGCCAGTGACCAGATAGGCGACCCTCTCTCCGATACTCACGGCATGATCGGCAATCCTTTCCAGATAGCGGCTGGCCAGCACCATGGTGGTAGCCCAGTTCATCAGTTCCTCATCACCATGGAGTTGACCAAATTCCCGGATCAACTGGTGGTAGAGCTCATCAATGGGCTTGTCCAGATCGTTCAAGCTAAGAGTAAGTCTCCGATCTTCATCCGCGAAAGCTCTTAGAGATCGTCCTACCAAATCCTGGACCAGTCCGGCCATCTCCTGAAAGAGATCAATTATGCGACTGGGGTAGTGGTCAAAGGTGGGCTCTTTGGCTATCTGGGCGATGTTGGCTGCCAGATCACCCATTCTTTCCAGGTGAATTATCATTCTCAAGATAGTATTGATCATCCGCAGATCTACGGCTACTGGCTGTTGTCTGGCCAGAAGGACCATGCAGCCCTGCTCGATTTTCATATCCATCCTATCTATTTTCTTATCACTCTCGATCACCTGATCCGCCAGACTGGAGTTTCGATCAAGAAGAGACTCAACAGCCCGGGCCACATTCTCTTCCACTACCCTGCCCATGACCAGGACGTTCTTGCGCAGATCACCTAACTCTTCGTGGAAACTTTTTCTCATATTTTTTCACCTCTATTCTAAAAGCTTCCCCATGGCTTGTCCGCCCCGGACTAGCCAAATCTTCCGGTAATGTAATTCTCAGTCCTCTTGTCCCTGGGCCTGGTGAAAATCTCATCTGTAGGACCAAACTCGATCAATCTTGCCGGCTGGTCTACCTCTTCTACCAGGAAAAAGGCGGTATAATCGGAAACCCGGGCCGCTTGCTGCATATTATGGGTAACAATGACAATGGTATATCTTAATTTTAACTCAAACATCAGATCCTCGATCTTCATGGTAGAAGAGGGATCCAGGGATGAACAGGGCTCGTCCATCAGGAGCACCTCTGAGTCTACGGCCAGCACCCTGGCAATACAGAGTCTCTGCTGCTGCCCCCCTGAAAGATCCAGAGCGGAGGTGTGGAGCTTATGTTTTACCTCTTTCCACAGGGCTGCCCTTTTCAAGCTCTCTTCCACGATGTGATCCAGCTCGTTCTTATTTTTCACTCCATGAACACGGGGGCCATAGGCCACGTTCTCATAGATGGATTTAGGGAAAGGATTTGGTTTTTGAAAGACCATACCCACTCTTCGCCTCAGTTCCGAAACGTCTATGTTAGAATCGTAGATATTCTGGCCATCTATCTCCACCAGACCTTCCACAAGCGTGCCATCGATTAGATCATTCATGCGGTTGAGGAGCCGCAAATAGGTTGACTTTCCACATCCAGAAGGGCCGATGAAGGCGGTTATCCTATTCTTATAGATCTCTGAGTTAATATTCTCAAGAGCTTTAAAGTTGCCGTAGTAAAAGTTGAGATTTTTGGTGCAAAGTTTGATCTCAAGCTCTGCGGACAAGATCTCTTCCCTCCCCGAGAATCACCAAAAAGCAAACCTACAAGTTGGAAGATCTTTGTTCTTAGAAGTGCGAATTATTCTAACCAATTTTACCACATTTTTCTCAGCCTGAAACTCGTCCCTTGCATCTTGGGGTACTACCGATTATAATTTAGTGGGTATCCACTTAGTGCAAGTCCCTACTACATCTTGTGCTGAGCCGGTTTCGTTCCCCCCATAACCCTATGCTAGATCTAGGGCATACTTGCGTCAAGTGGATACCCACTTAAAATATAAGGTGGATAGCTTGGCCAGAAATGATAGTTAACGTTTTTCAAGGGCTCCATCCAGTGATACAGGTGCTTTTGCCACCATGGGTGGGATAGTTGGCTTGGCAGTAATGATGCTACTCGATGTGGCGTTTGGTTGGTGACAGATGGCTTACTCTGACAAGAAGGTTTTCACAAAGGAAGAACTAAGGAAGTACAATGGCAGCAATGGTGTTGCCTATATTGCATTCAATAGTTGCAGTGCTGACTTCGAAGACTAGAGGCGACGGCACAAGAGAGCCATTGGTTCTAGATATTCTCAAGCAAGCCTATTTGACTCTCAAAAAGGACTTCGACGAGGAAAACGGCGGCTTTAGCTTAGCCCCTAAATTCCCGCAGCCGTTGGGGCTGGAGTTTCTCTTAAGATACTTCCATCGTACTCAAGATGAGAAGGCTTCGGAAATGGTGGAAGTTACTCTGGAAAAGATGGCCAAAGGGGGTATCTACGACCAGATTGGAGGCGGCTTTCACCGATATGCAACAGACAATAACTGGCTGGTCCCGCATTTTGAGAAGATGCTGTATGACAATGCCCTGCTCAGCCGAGTTTACTTGCACGCCTACTTGGTTACTGATAAGCAGCTATTCCGTTGCGTTGCAGAGGAGACCATCGACTACGTACTCAGGGAGATGACTGCTCCTGGAGGAGGTTTCTTTAGTACCCAGGACGCCGATAGTGAGGGCATGGAGGGTAAGTATTATCTGTGGACGCCCGATGAAATATTTGATGTGGTGGGAAAAGAGAACGGCCAGATCGTAGCTGACTATTTTAGCGTTACCGCCGACGGCAAAGCTGAGCTTGATGGCTACCTTGATGACTATGCGATGGTCATCGATGGACTTTTGACCTTGCATGAGGCTACCTTTGGTGGAGAATGGCTGCGACAGGCTATTACGCTTGCCAGAATAATGGTTGAGCAGTTCTGGGATGAGGCTACCGGGGCCTTCTACGATACAGGGGAGAGACACGAGAATCTGTTTGTCCGTCCACAAAGCACATTTGATAGTGCGCTACCATCGGGTGCCTCCATGGCTATCATGGTGCTGCTTAAACTGGGGAGGCTAACTGACAACCATAAGTTTGAGCAGATCGCGGCACGGGCACTGAGGTCGGTGCGGGAGCTTATGTTGCAGCATCCCCTCGGCTTTAGTAACTGGCTCTGCGCCCTGGACTTTTACTTATCCGAGCCAAGGCAAATTGCCATCATTGGTTCTATAGATAATCCGGCAACATCAGCGCTTCTGCATACTCTACGTACTACATGGTTGCCCAACAAAGTAGTCGCCGCATATGACCCTGCTGACCCAACCTCAGTATCAGAGCTCAAATTGCTTGAGAATAGGGGAATGATTAACAACCAGCCCACTGTTTATGTCTGCCATCGCTATTCCTGCCAGAAGCCGGTTACTGACTCCGTTTCATTGAGCGCCCAATTGCGAGGAGACTGATGTCAGCCGCAAAGTCCACCATTGATAGCTTGAGGAAAAAGGGGTGGACTGCTACTGCTCACAGAAGTTAACTGAGTTGCGTCGCCGTGCTGATTATCCAGAGAACCATCAGGGCTTAGAGGCTTAAGCCTTGCTGGACTACCTGCTTTAGGCGCTTCTGTTCTGCCTCGACTGCCCCGTCAGGGATACTTTTTCGGACAATACTGGCTCACTTTCGGCTTTTCTCTATCAACCGGTCGATGTCGGCCACCCTGACTTGCTGGGTCAGCCACCACTGGGGATCACGCTGGGCGTCCAGCTCCTCCACGCTTTTCCCCTGCTGCTCGACCCAGGTGAAGTACTTGAGGTTATGCCACTGGTTATGGGTCTGGCGAGTGCCTTCCTTGATCCAGTCCAACTTCTGATGATGGAAGATGCTCACCAGGCGCGCCGCCGCCTCGGTCTCATCCATCTTACCATAGGTCCTGCTCATTTGCTCCATTACCGACCAGTAGCGATCGATAGCATCGGTACAGACGGTGACAATAACGTCGTCCCTGCCATAGCCATAGAATTTGGCCGTCTTAATGGCTCCCAAAAGGTTACACACCCCACTGATCCCAAAGATCTGAGACATCTTCTCCACCTTGCCTTCCGGCAGGCCATAGCGGTCAACCAGAATCTTCCGGCCGGGTTGCTCTACCAAGAACTGCAGGCCTTTCTTGCACTCGATGTCATCGATGCACATAAGGGCATCCATGTTCCACACGTTGTGGATCCAGGTGGCGTGCTTATCGCCGATACCCTGAATGTCGTGAGAACCATAGCCGTTCCAGTACAGGGTGGGGCACTGGATAGGCTCCAGACCAACAATCTTGTGGTCGGGCCACTTTTGCTTTAGGCGATCACCAGCAGCGATGGTACCCGCCGAGCCCATGGCCGAGACAAAAGCGGCTACCTTACCCTTGCCTATGCCCTGCCTGGCCAGCTTTGCTGCCAACTCCACCACGGTATTGCCGGTAACATAATAGTGAAAGCGATAGTTACCGAACTCCTCAAACTGGTTAAGGATGCGAACCCGCTGCGGATCGCTGGCTCTGAGTTCCTTGCTCTTGTCATAAATTTCCTTGACGTTAGCTTCCCCACCGGGAGTCTTAATTACCCGACCGCCGTAACGCTCAATCTGCTCGAAACGTTCTCTGCTCATCTCCTCCGGTAAGATGACCACGCTATCAAACTTCATGCGGCATCCCACCCAGGCGCCACCAATGCCGTAGTTACCAGTAGAGGGCCAGACCAGGACGTGGATACCGGGATTGACCTCACCGGCCAGCTCTTTCTCCACCAGGATGGAGTAGCTGGCGCCCACCTTATGGCTGCCGGTGGGGAAATCTTTGGCATAGATCACCACAATATTGGCTTCCACATTGGTCAACTCCTGGGGGATGATCTCATAGTAGATCTGATTGTCCGGTCCCCGCCAGGTGATGTTGTAAAGATTGATGGGATCCAGGGGATCTTCCTCTCTCATCCGCAGAGCCTTCTGGCGAACTTGCGGCTCAATCTTCTCAGGATGGAGCATCTCCTCAAAAGTCGGGCCGATAACCAAAGTCTTCTCCACACTCATAGTGGCATTCGTCTCCTTCTTTAATTCCTCACTACAACCTACGATGTTAGCAGTACGTTCAACAATATGCTCCCTTGAAAATAACACAATTTTCATGCGACGTGGTGCGCCGCGGTGCATGGGC
>NZ_BLRZ01000039.1 GCF_013281975.1 Candidatus Hakubella thermalkaliphila
CAAGTCAACTTACCCCCAATCATAGCCATGCTTTGGGCAAAGCCATCCACTTCCTTTGCAGTTAGGACATGGCCTATGAGAATACCCGGTCCATACATTCCCTTGATAAGTCGTCCCCTTGCCTTTACATGTTGGACAAGTAGTAAGTTTTGACTTACATTTTCTACAATACCCACTGCTCATACACTCACCTCTTGGTGTATCCTCAACATATGTTATACACAGGGTCATAGCCCCTTGGCGGTCTGCATCGCCAGAGGCGTTTTATGGGCCTTAAAGCCCCCTTCAAAATTCCACGTTTCTGCAGGTTCTTTCGTAGAAAAGTTGAAGCTAGGTAATTTCAAGACTCGTAACTATTAAGCCATCAGAAGTCAAGTTTTTCGAATTTTTTTTCTGTTTATCCCGTAGCTACATAGTACCACCAGGCGAACGGTATCGCAATTTGTATCTCATCTAAAGCCTTCCCAAAAGAAGTGCAGTCCCATCCATAGAATTGCTGGATCAATTCTTCATAAGATGATCCCTCAATTACCTTTTGTATCCGTAATACCTGCTCCCTTGAAAATAACCCAATTTTCAGGCGACGTGGTGCGCCGCGGTGCATGGGCGATTCCTTTATCAGTCTCGATTTCATCTATGAAAAAGCTGTGGGTCAAGTCCCATTTTTTCCTGTAAAAACGAGAAGGCCCGGCATTAGACGTTGATTATCCCCTTTTCCATACTTTCTTGCCCCATAGGCTTCTCGTCCAACTCTACCTCTCTCCTCAAAGCATCGATTCTTTTAAGTTCCAGCTCTCCCATGGGTACTCTTCTCCAGCGCCTGCGGGCTCGAATGAGAGCAGAGAAGACAAGCTTTAGGCAGCTTCTCTCAGTCCAAAAGCCTGGTATCACCTTGGTTCTTCTTTTCTCCTGTACAAAGCTCCTTTCGATTAGGTTGGTAATCCTTACACTTTTTCTGTGCCTCACGGCAGTTTTAGATGAGAAAAAAGAGCCTCTAGGTCTTCCGAAAATGAGGCCACTAGCGAGGGATGCTCCTTCTTGTGCCTCTGGATGAACCTTAGAGCTAGTTCTTTTCCCGTCTGGTAGGTAGCTGCATCTCTTACCGGAATTTCTGCCTTTATCTCTGGCCACAGGGCGGGAGGGACCTTGGAGGATAGGTTCTCCATCTTATGCACCCAGCACCTGATCCTCAAAGATTTGGAGAAAGTCTCCTCAATGGCTCGGATAAGTCCTGGAGCTCCATCGCTGGTCACGGTAAGGGGAATTCTTAGACCCCTTCTTATCATGTCCCTCAAGAACTCCAGCCAATCGGAATGACTCTCCCTCTTTCCTAAGGCAAGGGAGAGAAGAACTTTTCTTCCATCCCTTAGGCTGGCCCAAGCCACCAGGATGGCCTCCTTCGTTCCAAACTCTCTTAAGTTGTCCAGCGCCTTTTCCCCTTTTCTTACCTCTCCTTCCTCTCTTCCTCGGTCCCTGCTTGCTTTGCTGCTTTTATTTCCACCCTCTTCCTGCTTTCCGGTGCTTGTGTCCCCATGATTACACTCCGGAAAGAAGGTGTCTAGTTTTTCATAGGGTCATTATCCTTTTTGTCAGAGAGATCCACCTCTCTATCAAAATAGATTATCAATATATTGCCAATAAGAACAAAATGACTTAATAGGACTAAAAATAATCACATTTCGGAGTTTTAATAACACCCTCAAGATCCATCACCTCGCTTCCCCTCTTGCTCTCCCCTATAACTCTATTTTCTCCTATCTTCTCTTGATCATCCCTTGGTAGGGAATAGCTACTGGCACCATCCGTGTTGCCTCCTTTGCCATCTCCAAAACAAGGCCTAAGTAGTCGATCCCAGCAGCTTAACTACCAGCAAGAGCCCCTCCCCTATTCTCACCTCCCCGGGAGAAGCTGTGAGGACATTGCTGATACCACGGGGGAAGTCCAGGGTCAGCTCCCCATCGGTAAGAGCATATTTGAGGTTTTTAGTGTAAATCCCTTTAGTTACCGGGGTCAGGGAGATCAGAGAAACAGTGTCTCCTGCCCGGCCCTCGATAATCCCAAAATCTTTGATGAGGTAGATTTCCTGCACCTCGTCTATCATCCTGACTTTGACTCCTTTCAGGACCGGAGAGGCCAAAAGATAGAGGTTGGCCAGGGTGTGGTCCAGGCGGGATCCCAGAACACCGACCATTATTATCTCATCTGCTCCCCGCTCCACGGCATATTCCACAGCCAGTTGGGTATCTACTTTGTCCTTTTCCCGCTCATGAGTTATAAAAATACAGCCTTCTTCCCTCAGCTCCTTAAGAAGTCTCTCATCCAGAGAATCCATATCTCCAATGACCACTGAGGGTCTTAATCCTAACTCAAGAGCATTGTGAGCCCCACCGTCAACACAGATAATCTCATCCTGAGGGCCAAAAGAGATCAATTTGCTCAAGCCTTTTTGAACATGGCCCTTAGCCACTACAATTGCTCTCATCTTCGTCCCCTCTCCCTCAAATATGATCTCGTCCCTTTTCCGGAAAGGAAGCAGTGGTGACATATAAGGATAGATCAAGGTCCAACTGCATTTTTTTCTTCCTGTTAATTATCATTATGTAGCCATCACCCACCAATGATGGAAAATTATGGCTACCTTCCGACTTCCGAACGAACATTGGATGGCTGCCCATAAAAAAACACCCCTTGCGGGGTGCTCCTTTGAAAACTTTTTTCGTACTCCCTACGCTGGTATTACCCAGATCAGGTTCAAAGGGTATTTCTCAGCCCTCTCCCGAGAGCACCCCCCGCAAGCTATTTAATTATATAATTGGCGTTACTGTAAAAACTAGATTTTAGGTCAATTTACCATCCGATTTAGATTCGCCAGACAGAGCCTAATGAACCTCCCCGCAGCAAGCTGCGGGGTATCTGAATCATGTCCACCATCTAACAACAAAAAACTTACGAAGCAAGCTTCGAGGAATCCAACCCGTAGAGATTAATCAAATCTTGACCTTTTGGCAGTAACGCCATAATTCTCTTTTGCCTCTCAGGCCGTACTTCTAGCTTCAGGATAACTTTCGGGATAGTCCAAGAAATAGCCTAGTTCTTAATTCCCTTCTCAATTTCCTCGAACTCGCTCTGGACTTTCTTCTCCACCTCTTCGGTGGATCGTTTGAATCCTGCGATAGCCTTGCCAATGGCTTCACCGATCTGAGGCAATTTTCGGGGACCAAAGATGACCAGAGCAATGATCAAGATAATTACTAGCTCAGGTACACCCAGCCCAAATATTCCTGCCATCCTTCTCAATCCTCCCCATGCTTATTTGCAGAAAGTCAGTCTTTTCCAACTACTGTCTTCCTGACCTTTGTCTAACAATATTATAGCACAATAAATCCGACAAACAACAAGTGGGTCTACCTCTTCTCTTTTGTCATGCCGCTTGCTAGTACCCCGATAATGCGTGTGACATAAGCCCACGCCCCACGGCTAAGGGGTTTCCCATGCCGTATTTCAGAGCCGATAGTCATTTCCTCATATATGGATCTCCTTCCCCTCTCAAACTCTCCCCAGTCTCCCCTCTCCATGTAGTATTGAATGAAAGTCAGTTCCCAGTCCAGAACAGGAAGCATTTACCCGGACTATTTTTCCCTGGGGGGATAACATAAGTCTTTCACTACTGGCATATCAAGCTTTAGAGGTGTTTTTTCAAACCTATCACCAACCTGTACGTGATAGCCCCGGATAAAATCCTCTCCCCTCATCCTCTTTCTGCCAACTGGCTGAAGCTCTGTAATCCTCAGAAAGTCCTCTCCGGTAGCCACTATCAGACCCTCCGGAGAGGAAGTACCCACCACCGATCCAGGCTCAGCAGGACCCTTCGTTGCATATTTGTCCTGACCTATAACCTGGGATCCCCAGATCTTGATTATGTTGCCTCTTAGAGCAGTGCGAGCACCGGGGCGAGGGTTGAGGGCTCTGATCAGATCATGGATTCTCCTGGCCTCTTGCTGCCAGTCGATATTAGCCATTTGGGGAGTTATTTTTGCGGTATAGGTAGCCTGAGAGTGATCCTGGGGAACCGGAACGAGAGTACCCTGAGCAATTCCCTCCACGGTCTCCAGCAGAAGAGGTGGCCCTATCTGCATCAACTTCTCATAGAGATCTCCTGCTGTTTCATGAGAAAGAATCTCCACCTCTCTCTGAAGAAAGATGTCTCCCTCATCCAGAGCCGGAGTTATGAGCATGGTGGTTATTCCAGTCCTGGCTTCCCCTTCCATTATGGCCGTCTCTATCGGTGAGGGACCCCGATATTTGGGTAGAAGAGAGGCGTGAACATTGACGGACCCTCTTGGAGGAATGGCCAGCAGTTCTGGGCGCAGTATCTCTCCGTAAGCCACTACCACCAAAAGGTCTGGCCTTAGAGAGACAAGATATCCCAGAAAGTTTTTTTCGTTTACCGATGAAGGCTGAAGGAGAGAGATGCCCTTTTCCTGGCAGAATTTTTTTACCGCAGAAGGCCTGACCTCAAGGCCTCGGCCGGAAGGCCTGTCCGGGCGGGTAATAACAGCCAGAAGTCGGTGGCTGGATTCATGAAGAGCGTTGATGAAAGGAATGGGAAAGGATGAGCTGCCCAGAAATAGGAGATCCAAAGCTAAAGACCTTCCCCGCTCTGTCGGGCCATCTCCATTTCATTGATAGCCATGAGGACCCGCCTCCGGTCAACTGCGCTGGCCCGGTCGATGAAGAGAATCCCGTCCAAATGGTCTGCCTCATGTTGAATGACCCTGGCCAGAAGGCCCTCAGCGGGAAGCTGAAACTGGCGGCCCTGTAGATCATAAGCCTGAACCAAAATACTCTGGGCTCTGGGAACCGGACATTTGATCTCGTAGAGACTGAGGCACCCTTCTTCTTCCGCTACAGTGCCCTCCGCTTTGAGGAGCCTGGGATTTATCATGACTATCAGCCCCTCTCCCACATCGGCCACCAGCACCCTCTGCACCACTCCGATCTGGGGGGCAGCCAAACCCAGGCCAGGGGCAGCATACATGGTATCGGCCAGAACCGTGACCAATCTTCGGATGGAAAAATCTATCCGCGAAACCTCTTTGCATTTTTCCCTCAGTACCGGATCACCAAGTTTCCGTATTTCTTTCACAGCCATGCTAACCAGTCTCCGCTCTCCTATCCCTCATTTGATCTCGAGCAACTACATGATCCAGACAGGATCTACATCCACCACCAGACGCAGCTCTTCTTTTTTGCGCCGATAGAAGGAGCTCAGAACTTCTCTTATGAAATTCTTTTCCTGTCCGTCTCCCTTCATCTTTATAATTATATGCCATCTGTAAAAATTTTTAACCCTGGGCAGAGGGCAGGGAGCTGGACCCAGGATCTCCAGGCCTTTCTCCGCAAGTCTGGATCCCCCAAGCATCTTTTTTAAGGTTGTGCTGCCCTCCTCCGCCACCTGTCTGTCTTTGCTTAAGAAAATAAGATTTATGATCTGAGAGAAGGGAGGATAGCCCAGATCGTCTCGCTTTCCGACTTCCTCCTCATAAAAAGAATCATAATCCTGGGCCACAGCCAGTTGTACAGCATAGTTGGTGGGGTTGTAGCTTTGAACGATTACCTTGCCCTCCTTCTCCCCCCGCCCTGATCGCCCGCTTACCTGGGTTAACAACTGAAAAGTTCTTTCCGCGGCCCGAAAATCAGGCAGGTTAAGGGCAGTATCAGCAGAGACAACCCCTACCAGAGTCACGTTGGGGAAATGGAGGCCTTTGGTGATCATCTGAGTTCCTAAAAGTATGGCTCCCCTCTCCTGCCGGAACTCCTCCAGAAGTCTGAAGTGAGCCAGTTTGGGCCTGGTAGTATCGGCATCCATGCGGATGACCCGGTGGTGAGGAAAAATCTTCCTCAATGTCTCCTCTACTCTTTGGGTGCCCCCTCCCATGAGAATAAGACTGATGTTTCGGCATGCCGGGCAGAGATCAGGAGCCCCCTCTTTCCAGTAACAGTGGTGACAGACCAGAAGACGATCTTTCTTGTGAAAAGTCAGGGAGATATCACAATTGCGGCATTTGGGGACATGGCCGCACCTGGAGCAGATGAGAAAATTGGCAAAGCCTCTCCTGTTCAGGAAAAGAATGCCCTGCTCTCCCCGGCCAAGGCAGTCGCTCATTTCAGTCAGAAGAGCACTGCTCAAAAGATCGCTTCCGCCTCTTTCTTTCTTCTCCTGTTTCAGATCTATCAGAGACACCTGGGGGAGCTTCCGGCCCGGGACTCTGGTGCTGAGACTGAGAAGACGATACTCCCCCTTTCTGGCTTTATACATGGACTCCAGGGCTGGAGTAGCGCTGCCCAGAACCAGGGTAGCGCTCAAGATTTTGGCCAGTCGCACCGCAGCTTCCCGGGCATGATAACGGGGCATGACACTCTCTTTATAGCTGGGGTCATGTTCCTCATCCACCACTATCAGGCCGAGATTATTCAGTGGCGAGAAGATAGCTGATCTGGTTCCCACCACAATTTTGATTTTTCCATTTAAGATGTCCACCCATTGATCGTATCTCTCGCAAGGACTGAGCTGGGAGTGAAAGACGCCCAACTCTATGCCCAGACGTTGAGAAAAGAACTTTATCATCTGGGGGGTCAGAGAAATTTCCGGCACCAGGATGAGAACGTTGCGTCCCTGATCCAGAGCCTTTTGGGCACATCTTAGATAGACCTCGGTCTTACCACTGCCAGTTATACCTTTTAAGAGAAAAACCTGGCCATCCCCCTTCTCCAGAGATGCGCTTATTTCTTCCACAGCTCTGGCCTGCTCTATGGTCAGAGCCACTTTTCCCCCCTGCCACTCCTCATCCACTCCGTGCAGGCTCATTATGTCTCTTCGCACCCTCACCTGAGAGATGTGACCAAAACCTTTTTCCACTAATCTTTTCAGACTGGATCTGGATGACCCGGTCAGGGCCAGAAGTTCCCTTATCGCTATTCCATCACCATGAGTCTCCAGAAAACTTAAAATCTCTTCTTGCTTCCGTGATCCCTTTAGCCGGGCCCTGTCTTCCAACCTGTAGTCCTGAAGATAGACCGCCTCCTCCATCAGAAGCTCGGCTCTGGGCTCCTGGACAGTGAAGGTTCTTTTGATCAATCCCAGCTCCTCCAGTCGGCGAAGATACCTGTCAGTGCTCTTATCCGGAAAACACTTCTTCAAGTCACTTCTGGTGAGACGGCCCATTTGGGACAAATGCGTAAGAATCTGCCTATGTTTCTCTTTTAATCGCACATCAGCCTTGATGCTATCCATGTCAATTGTGGTTAGCTCAATCATTTCGGAGATCTTTCTGGCCCGGCCCGGCGGAAGAGCCAGGCGAAGGGAGCGAGAGAAGGAAGAGAGATAGTATTCAGCCATCCACCGGCAAAGGGAGATCTGATGCTTCCTCAGGATGGGGTTAGGAGGGAGAACGGATATGATTTCTTTGACCTCAGGTACAGAAGAAGAGGGTGAGATTTCCAGGACATATCCGATAGACCGACGATTCAGAAGAGGTACCAGAACCATGCTGCCCACCTTTACCTCACCCTTTAGAGATGGGGGTATGCGATAGGTCAGGCTCTGGTCAAGATGTCCGGAGGGCAGATCTACAATGACTTCAGCATACTCCTCAACTTCGGGCATGGAAGGCCTCCAGAGCAGGAAAAATAAAGTGTCCAAGCTAGTGGGCGGCCGTGCTCAACAGTTAGCCAATACTAAAACCTATCTTTCGCACCGCTCAAGTCGCCAGACCCTGCGAACCTACGGCGCCGTGGATACTCTGTCACTGAGGGCAGGGGGCGGCTATGCGCCTCTGCCTCTATTCTTGAGATAGCCAAAGATAGGTCCGGTTGATAATTCGAGATAGCTAAAGAGTCTCGTTGATAATCTGCTATTAAAGTCCAGCAGCGCGGCGCAGAACCTCGGCCTTGTCTGTGCGCTCCCAGGTGAAGTCGCGGTCCTCTCGGCCAAAGTGCCCATAGGCAGCCGTCTTTTTGTAGATAGGCCTTCGAAGTTTGAGGTCCCGGATGATGGCTCCGGGGCGAAGATCGAAATGCTCCTCTACCAGCTTCTCAATTTTTCCCAGGTCCACTTTTTCAGTATCAAAAGTATTAAGCATGACCGAGACTGGCCTGGCCACACCTATGGCATAAGCTATCTCTATTTCACAGCGGTCCGCCAGACCAGCGGCCACAATATTCTTGGCCACATAGCGGGCAGCGTAGGCTCCGGAGCGGTCTACTTTGGTGGGATCCTTGCCCGAAAAACAACCTCCTCCATGGCGGGCCATCCCTCCGTAGGTGTCCACGATAATCTTGCGGCCAGTCAATCCGGTATCCCCCATGGGTCCGCCGATCTCGAACTTGCCTGTGGGATTGACCAGTATTTTGAGATTACGATCAATGAGCTCTTCCGGCATCACCGGTTCGATGATATGTTCAAAGAAATCTGGTCTCATAATGGTATCTACTTCAACCCCCGGTCTGTGTTGAGCCGCAATGAGGATAGTATCAACCCTAATGGGCTGGCTATCCTCGTATTCTACCGTAACCAGGGTCTTGCCGTCAGGTCGCAGATAGGGCAGGATTCCGGCCTTCCTGACTTCGGCCAGCCTGTGAGCCAGTTTATGGGCCAGCATAATGGGCATGGGCATTAGCTCGGGGGTCTCGGTGCAGGCATAGCCGAACATCATTCCCTGATCTCCTGCCCCCAGAGAGGCAGCTTCTTCCTCATTTTCCTGTCCGCTCCTCTTTTCCAGGGAAACATCCACACCCTGAGCTATATCCGGAGATTGGGCTCCTATGGAAACCACCACCCCACAGGTATCACAGTCAAATCCAAACTTGGCCCGGGTGTATCCTATCTCCCGAACCGTCTCCCGAACGATGTCGGGAATCTCCACATAACAGTCTGTGGTGATCTCTCCCGCCACTACCACCAGTCCGGTCTTGACCAGAGTTTCGCAAGCTACTCTGGCCATAGAATCCTGCACGTAGATAGCGTCCAGGATAGCATCCGAGATCTGATCAGCCATCTTGTCAGGATGGCCCTCGGTAACTGACTCCGAGGTGAAAACATACCTTCTGCCCATGTGCTATCTCCTTTTTGGTAATACCTGATTTGGCCATACTAGCAGATCACAGAGGTGAGATCAATTGCCTGGAAAATAGCTTTTCATCATGGTTCGCGGATGGTGCTCGCGTCACGGGGAATTAAGATCGGAAAGCCGGGCCACAATCTCATCCATTATCGCTCTGGATATCAACCTCTTGTGAGCTCTTGGGGTCTCCCGTTGGCCACCATCCTGGTGCAGGATGGTCACCTGGTTGAACTCACTGCCGAAACCAATGTCCTTTCGAGAAATGTCGTTGACCACTATCATGTTCAGACCCTTATCCCTCATCTTTTCTCTAGCCCTTTCCAGAGCCTGATCCGTCTCGGCCGAAAATCCCACCAGAAACTGTTTTTCCTTCCCCTTTCCCATTTCGGCCAGGATATCCGGGGTGGGCAAAAGAGTGAGGGTCAGCTCCTTTCTTTCCTTCTTGGATATTTTTTCCTCCACTTTCTCGGCAGGATAAAAATCGGACACCGCGGCCGCCATGACTACGACATCCACTTCCGGAAAAACTCGCAGGGCTTCCTGATACATTTCCTGGGCTGTCTCTACCTCGATTAAATGAGACCGAACAGGGGGCGGTACGTTCATAGGCGCTTTTAGGAATATAACCTCAGCCCCCCGGGCCAGAGCCTCCTCGGCCAGATATTTGCCCATCTTGCCGGAGGACCGATTGGTAATGAAGCGTACCGGGTCTATGGGCTCTCGGGTTCCCCCGGCAGTAATCAAAAATTTCTTTCCCTTCAATTGAGTGGACCTCCTTAGAAGGACATCTATCTCCTCAATGGCCTTTTCCTCTTCTATCAGCCTTCCCACACCGTACTCTCCACAAGCCAGATCTCCCTCCTCCGGGCCCAGGAACATGACTCCCCTTTCTTCCAGAAGGGACATATTCTTCTGGGTTACCTCCTGGAGATACATGGAGGTATTCATGGCTGGAGCTATTACCACAGGAGGCCCTCCCGCCAAAAGGAGGGTGGAAAGGAGATCGTCAGCCAGGCCATGAGCCATCTTGGCGATAATGTTGGCTGTGGCCGGATAGACCAGGATCAGATCAGCCCCCCTGGCCAGAGACAGGTGCAGATGAGCAGCCAGAGGGGGACTTTCCGGAAACATAGAACTGCAGACTTCATCCAGGGTGATGGAGCTGAAAGCCAGGGGAGTGATGAACTGGCGCCCCGCCTTAGTCAGTACCACCTTTACTTTGGCTCCCCTTTTGACCAGGCGGCTGGCCAGACCTACTGCCTTGTAGGCGGCCACTGAACCAGTCACACCTAGCAGTATTTTCTTGTCCTGGAAAACGTCCTCCTGAGACACAAAAGAAGAGGAGATTGTCACTTTATCCCGTCCACCTTCCTTCTATAGGTAACCTTGTCCTGTAGAACTTCCTTAAAAGCGATAGTCAGGGGCTTGGTCGAGCTGGTCTCCACCAGGGGAGGCCGGTAGTCACACTTCTCCAAGGGGGCCTTCAAGGAGTTGAAATAGGCTCTCAACTGGCGTGCTCTGGCAGCCGCCAGCACCGCCAGGGTGAATCTGGAATCAACTTTTTCCATTAATTCGTCGATGTTTATCAGTTTAGCCATACTTATTTTGTTGACCTCCTATTCACATGTTTAAGATACTCATCCACCATCTTGCCAAAAACCTGGACCGACTCCTCTACATCTCTGTTCACGATAATCTGGTCATATTTTTTTCTCTCCAGAACCTGCTCCTGGGCTGCGCTTATCCTCAAGCGGAAACTCTCCTCATCCTCCGTCCTTCGGTTGGCCAGTCTCTCTGAGAGTATCTCCATAGACGGAGGCATAATATATATAAAGAGCCCATCTCTGGTCCAGTCCATGATCTGGGCTGCTCCCCGCTCATCGATATCCAGGATGACGTTAGCCCCTCTTTCCAGATACTCCTCCACTTCTCCTCTCAGAGTCCCGTAGAGGTTGCCCAGGTGCTCCACGTGCTCCAGAAACTCCCCCCTCTTCAGCTTTTCCAAAAATTCCTCTCGGGTCAGAAAAAAATAGTCCCGGCCATCTACCTCTCCAGCTCTCTTGGGTCTGGTAGTGGCTGAAACCGAGAACCTAAAATTCTCTCCGCCTCTTTTCTTTAAGAAGTTATTTATAATGGTCGTCTTTCCCGCTCCGGAGGGCCCGGAGACAACGATTAAATTTCCTTTTTTAGCCATCGATTCTGCGACCTACCCGGAAGATTATCTACCATGTTTCATCCTCTTCTTCTTTGAAGAGGACCTCCTGGTACGAGTATCAAGATAATCCAGCAGAGCTTCCCTTTGCCGAGAACCAAGCCCCCGGATCCTCCGATCAGGACTGATCTCCAGCTCCTCCATAATGTGCCTGGCGGATAGCTTGCCTATTTTGGGTAAGGACTCCAATATTTCTATCACCTTGATCTTGGATACGGCTTCGTTATCCATAGAGATAACTTGTTCCAGGGAAAGTTTTCCCCTTCTCAGCTTTTGCTTAATAGCCGCCCTTTCCCGCCTCAGGCGAACCGCCTTGCAAATTCCCATCTTTCGCTGCTCGGCGCTAAGCTGAGGTGCCTTCATGACTACTCCTCGTAGACGAACTTTACCATAAACCATGACAAGTACTAAAAGTTACAAATCCAAAAACTTCGTTGCTCTTCTCCCCCTCTCCTTTACTTGGTCACCTCCCGAAATGCTGTAAACCAATTAGAAAACTAATATAGCCCCCTACTTCCTGGTTTGTCAATTTGAATTCCGGCAGCACAGAGAGGACAATTTGGTGGCGGGTAGGCCTCGACTTTCATTTTGAGAAGAAAAGTTGTCTTCAGACCTGTATCCTCGGTGCTTCTATCTATAAGACAGGCCACGCCCTTTATTTCCGCTCCCCTTTCCCGGCAAAGCTCCAGGACCTCTTTGACTGACCCTCCTGTCGTGATCACGTCCTCTACCACCAGAGCTTTTTCTCCTGGTGTGATCTGGAAGCCGCGCCTTAAAGTCATGATGCCTTCCTGGCGCTCGGCAAAGACGGCCCTGCAGCCTATTTCAGCAGCCACTCCAAAGCCAATAATTATGCCTCCCATGGCCGGAGAGACCACCACATCTATGTCGTCAGGATGGTTCAGTTTCCGGACCAGCTTCTGAGAGAGGAGCTGGCAGTACTGAGGATATTGGAGAACTTTGGCACACTGGATGTAGGTATCGCTATGCAATCCAGAGGACAATTGAAAATGCCCTTTAAGGATGGCTCCAGTTTCCTCAAATATTTTCAGGATCTCCCTTTCTTCGTCCTGCAATGCTTATCATCTCCTCAAGAAAGCCCTCTCATCTCCTCGAGAATAGCTCGGGTCGCCGCCAGCCTGTCCTGGGCTTCAGTTATGGGCCGACCCACCACAATGTAGTCTATGCCCATCTTCATAGCTTCAGCAGGCGTGACCACCCGCTTCTGGTCTTGCGATCCCCAACCAGCAGGCCGGATGCCTGGCGTGACCACAATGAGACTATCTCTATATTTTGCCTTTATCAGAGAAGCTTCCTGGGCTGAGCAGACAATGCCGTCCAGCCCGGCCCGGACGGCCAGATCGGCCAGCCTGACTACTGTATCCTGGACTTTTAACCTAAAGCCCATTTCCTCCAGATCACTGTCATCCAGACTGGTCAGGATGGTAACCCCCAGAAGCAGGGGTGGCTGGACGTCTAGCCCGGTAGAGGTCTCCTTCACCTTCTCCACTGACTTATGAAGCATATTATAACCTCCCAGGGTATGGAGGGTCACCATCCTTACTCCCAGTTTGGCCACGGCGGCACAGCTTCGGGAGCCCTGCTCCGGAATATCGTGGAACTTAGCATCCAGGAAGATCTGGTAACCCAAATCCCTGACCATCTTGAGGATATCCAGACCCTGAGAGTAAATCAACTCCAGCCCGATCTTCAAAATCCCTACCGAGTTGTCCAGCTCCCGACAGAGCTTTTCCACTTCTCGGGAGTCAGACATGTCTAGGCCGACGATGAGCCTGTCTTTTGGTTCCATGTGCGAATCCTTTTCTCTATGTAGCATCATCCTTCACCATTATCTGAGTTTCAGCATGCCCAAACGAGGCCTGCATAAAGACTCGGCAACAGAACGAACTTAGCGTCACCTAGATATTTGCGTCAAAACAATGAGTGCTCATCTGATAAACCCAAAGAACCGTTCTTCCTCAACGCAACACACATACGTCCAAGAGTCGCATCCTCCAGGCACACAATTTGTAACATCAAGAATTTGCTTACCCAAAGCGCACCCAACTCTTGAAACAAGTCTGTCTCCTATGTTTTTGCCCATAGACCGTGGGGCAACTGTCCTGAGTCCCGTTACATGTTCACAGATAAGCCGGGAGTCTGGCACTCGGCAATTGGAGCATGTGTAAGGCGTTGTAAAGCCTTCGGAGTCGTCCTTCTCAAGGTCAGCAGTCTTGCACAAATAATCCCTTCCATGTTGTGCCAAGAACTGACACTGTTTGGGACCTCGTACAAGATTGTCGACTTCTGGATCATAAGACGTCATAAGCAGATCTCCGCTGGCGGGAATATCTTTGGATAGCAGCTCAGCACGCAGTTTCTTGAAGGTGATTTGCGGCAACTGTGCCAGCAACTCCTCCTTAGTTTGACCAGCCCTATTGCTCACGGCATACAGCGCTGGATGAGACATGCCCACGACCACCCGGAAACTCTCTCCGCCCTCCTTTACGCAAAACTCATAATCATAGGCAATTCTCGTTCGAGGACATCGCCCACTGTAGGTAATCTCATACTGACGCATCGCTGCTGCCCTTTCGGTAAGGAGGGACACCATACGCTAGAGGAAGGTAGCCCTGTCCGCTCAATAGTTCTACAAGTTTATTTCTTTCTTCCATCGTAAGCTGGCAAGAGGGGTCACAGTTACCAGTGAATATATTCTTAATTCTTGCCCGACCAAATTGCAGTACCATTCCAAGGTTGAGGTAATAATTGTTGCCCATAGCCCGCTTTATCTCAAGATCAGCTGGAAAGTGGTCAAAAATTGAAATTGCCAATACGTTGGGCCGGCCAGGGGCAAATTGCTTCGACTTTTCCAAAAGCTTTTCTCTGAACCGGCCTTCATCTTTATCCGTATTTCTCCAACCTAACCAATAGTCGCGTCCAGCTCTCATCATTGATTCTCTTCGATTCTTATCTTCTTCCGATTCTGCCAATACTGTCGTTTCTAGGTGTATAGATCTACCAATCAAAACAATTTCTGCATCAACATTCCTTCGCCCAACTGTCTTGGGGTAAAGACGAACTCTATCTTGCGGTAACTGAGATAGGAGATTTCCTAAAATACTAACCTCAAAAAGAGTATTCAGGCACTGGAGTCGTGTAAGCTCGCTTTTAATGTAGTTCCTGTCCTTCGCTCTAGTTGAAGGATGAGAAAAGATCTTCATTAAGCAGTCCTCAAGCTTCCTGGTTTTCCTGTAGCCGTTTTCAGGGTTATCGCAGAAAAAAATAAACATGGAATGAAGGGGTCCGCTACGGTTTAACCTTTTCATCTCGCCGATTTGTGTGCGGACATTGACAAAAAACTCATGCGTGAAAATACTACTCAACAGAGCAGAAGCACTGATGAGTTTTTCAATTGTGTATGACTTTTGTTTTAAATCGTCCCAGTAAGAAGGCATAGCTATATCATAGCTATATTCTACCACGCTCTATTATCGCCAAGTCGGCTAACACCTGTGCCTACAGAGGACAGAAAGGCCAAAACGTGACACCGCGAATCTCCACCTTGGCTCAGGTCAGTCCGAGAAATAAGGCTGTTGTTCATCTGACCTTCTGCTGACCCTTATTCTCACTTGCAAATGCTATTGATACTGTCGTAAAGAGCGCTCTCTCTGTGCTGCACACGGGGCACCCCACACTCTCCTATACCCAACTACGTTTCCTCTTCAGGGGTAGTTGCTTCCTTGTCTTTGAGCACTTCCGTAGGCTTTAAAAGTAATTGCTCAATATCCTGTGGGAGAAACAGACAACTGAGAAAAAATTTTAAAAAACACTTATTTTTTACTTGCATTCAGAACCAGATTGTGATATACCATAACACATGGAGTTCGATGTTGTATATCATGGTCGTCGCCTAACCCATAGAGACATTCTCTTTATCCGAAGACTGATTGCCAACAACCCGGATAAAAGCCGCTGGTTTATCTCCAGAGAGCTATGTCGGCAATGGGATTGGAGACAGCCCAATGGTGTCCTTAAGGATATGATCTG
>NZ_BLRZ01000040.1 GCF_013281975.1 Candidatus Hakubella thermalkaliphila
CACTTTATCCGTGAGATTTAGCTTCTCTATCAGCTTCAATAAGGTTCTTTTATAACCATCATCAGGGCCTGCCAAAACCAAAACCACATCTTCCAGCTCTTTTTGCACCTGGTTAAAGGCCCGCACTAAGAAATCTAAGCCTTTTATGACGTTTATCCTTCCCAGAAATAAGATTATTCGTCTATCCTGCAAACCGAACTCTCTCTTAAATCGGCCCTTTTCTGGAATATTCTCAAATAAGCCCACATCTAACCCATTGGGAACTATCCTGATTTTTTGGGCATTTGCTCCCATCAATTTATATTGCTGGGCCTCCTCTTCCCGAATAGCTACCAATCCAGCCGCATCTTCCAATATCCTTCTTCCAAAAACCAGGTCGAATATCTTTTTTGATCCCCTTTTCCTGGAAAATCTGGGGAGGGATCCGTGAGCGGAGAGTACATAGGGAATCCTGTACTTTTTGGCATAATGAGAGACTATAAAGTTCTGAAGAGTCCGATATTCGTGTAAATGGATAACGTCAAATCTTTTTAGCTCTCTTCTTGTCGCCCAAACCATCCCGGGGCTTAGAAAAAGCCGGTGGTCAAAGGCCAGCTTATTGCTTAAATTTCTGAAATAAAAAACCTTCATGCCTTCGACATCAACCTTATCGCCTCCCCAGGGGTTTCTTCTTCTACCATCAAAGGCATCGGTGGTGAAAACTTCTACCTCATGCCCCGCCCTGGCCAACGCCTTGGCCAGGCCAAAAGCCACTTTAGGCGTACCACCATAGGCCCAGGCAGGACTAAAGTAAGGAACTACCTGCAGAATTTTCATCAGAGGTAAAATCTAACTATAAGAGGGTTTCTCATCCGGCTTTTTATCAGCTCCAGATTGCTTTCCAGCTCCTCGACTATCTTTTTGTGCTCCACCAGAACCACCAGGCAGTCCTTTCCCTCCACCACATCCAGCAGGCTGTCGTAGGCATACTCTTTCACCAGGGGATCATATAGCTCGACCTGGTAGCCGTCCTCTCGCAACAAATTAACTATCTTGATGGCCGGACTTTCTCGAATATCGTAGGTATCAGGCTTGTAGGCTGCCCCCAGAGCCACGATTTGGGGCTTCACCAGATCTCTGACTTTCTTCCTTATTTGACTGGCGATCTTTTCCGGCATCTCGTCGTTAATCCGCCGGGCGGTCATAATCAAGTTGGTGTGTTTGGGATCTACTTCCTTGATGAACCACGGGTCTATGGGTATACAATGTCCCCCCACCCCTATGCCCGGATTTAGGATATTGACCCGGGGGTGTTTGTTGGCCAAAAAGATGGCCTCCTTTATATCCACTCCCAGGCCTTCGGCCACCAAAGCAAACTCATTGGCCAGAGCTATATTAACATCCCGGTAGGTATTCTCCATTAATTTACACAGCGCAGCCGTGACGTCATCGGTCAGGTAAAGATCCCCCTGGACGAAGCTGGAATAGATCTCCCGGGCCGCCAGGCTGGACTTCCGGTTTATGCCACCAATGAGGCGGTCGTTATGCACTATCTCCTCAAAAACGTTTCCCGGCAGTATCCTCTCCGGGCAATGACATAGAAGTATGTCCGTCCCTACCTCAAGTCCGCTTTTCTCCAGAAGGGGAATTATAATTTCTCTACAGGTAAGGGGCGGTATGGTGGATTCGATGATTACCAGGTTCCCTTTCTCCAGATAGGGCAAAAAGGACTCCACCGCCGAGATGACGTGGGAAAGATCACAGATCTTCTTCCGGTCGTCCAGGGGAGTAGGAACGGCTACCATAAAAACATCAGCCTGGCTGGGGGTGGCCATGCCGATTAAATTCTTTCTAACCTCCTGGAGATTGAGCAGCTCCTGCAACTCTTTTTCATCTATATGGAGTACCCCGTTATTTATGGCTTCCACGATTTTCTTATCGATATCAACACCCACAACGGTGTAACCGCTCCTGGCCAGCATTATGGCCGCGGGCAATCCCACATATCCTGTACCGATGACCACTATTTTTGTCATCTGGTCTCCTTATCCAGTGCCCTCCAGCCCGGGAGCTATGAAGTCCCGGGGTCTCTGCAAATCCTTTTGGAAACAATAGCGAAGGATAGATATTATCCTCTCCGAGGCTCTGCCATCTCCGTAGGGATTTATGGCCTGGGACATTCTCATATAATCTTCCTCGTTCGCCAGCAAATTTTTCATTTCCCTGATTATATCCTCCTTTTTAGTCCCTATCACCCTGACTGTCCCTGCTTTTACTGCCTCGGGCCTCTCGGTAACCTTCCTCAAGACCAGCACTGGTTTGCCCAGAGAAGGAGCTTCTTCCTGGATCCCGCCCGAATCGGTCAAAATGAAGTAGGACTTCTCCATGATTTTTACAAAGGAAAGATAATCCAGAGGCTTTAGCAAGTGGACGTTTGGCAGATCACCCAGTATTTCCCCAGCCAGGTCCCCTATCCTTGGATTCAGGTGTACGGGAAATACGATTTCTACATCTTGGTATTCCCGGGATATCTGACCCAGGGCTTCAAAAATCTGCCGCATGTACTGGCCTAGATTTTCTCGGCGATGGGCAGTCACCAGGATAATCCTTTTTTGGAAATCGATAAGGGGAAAGCTCTCCTCCACATCAAAATCCATTTTGACCGTCCTAAAAAGAGCATCGATGACGGTATTTCCGGTAATGAATATATGATCAGAGGGAACACCCTCTCTTAATAGATTTTCCTTAGATACAGAAGTGGGGACAAAATGTATATCAGTTAAAACGCTGATCAACTTTCTATTTATCTCTTCTGGAAAGGGGTTGAACTTATCGAAGCTCCTCAGGCCTGCCTCCACATGGCCCACTGGAATCTTGTGGTAATTAGCTACCAGCCCCCCTACAAAAGCAGTAGTAGTATCACCCTGGACCAAAATCATGTGAGGATCCTCTTCTCTTATTACTTTCTCAAACCCCTGAACAGCTCTCTCCGTAATATCGCTCAGGCTCTGGTTGGAACGCATGATGTTCAGGTCATAATCGACCTCAATATCAAAAGTATCCAGCACCTGATCTAACATCTGTCGATGTTGGGCGGTGACCACCACCCGGGGCTCAATGCCGCTATTGCCCTCCTCTATCTTCTTAATGATGGGAGCCATCTTTATGGCTTCGGGCCTGGTCCCAAAGAAAAACATAGCCTTGATTTTATCTGGCATAGCTTTCCCCCTTTTGTAAGAAAGGGGATACAGTCCGATTTCTGTATTTGACATCTTACGCAAAAACATATACACTATTCTCATACCCTCAACCTATATGGTGAGGGAAAACGCCCCAGTGAACGGGCTGTAATGCTACTGCCTATGGCAGAAGGCAAAGCCTTAAATGCTTCCTGTGGAAGCGCCGTCCCTATAGGCGGGGTAGTTCACAGACCGACTTCATCCATTCTATGGTGCTGGGAATTCCTTCCTCCAGTGGGACCCGAGGATCGTGGCCTAAATCTTGGATGGACTTAGTGATATCTGCTTTCTTATTTAAAGTGTTATGAGGCTCATAATCAAGATATTGCACCAGGGAATCGTCCTGGCCTAAATACTGCAGAATCAGATCAGATATGTATTTAATATCGTGGTATTGTCGGCCCGCTATGTTATAGACCTCTCCTGGCCTGAAGCGGTCCACGATATTGGCCATAGTCCTGACCGCATCATCGATGTAGATGGAGGTCCGGTGGTGCTTGAGGAAAACGGTATAGGGCAATCCCATGAGAGCTCGATAGGAAAAGACGCAAACTACACTTCGATAGTCGCTATAATGTTCTCCTGGCCCGTAGGCATTAAAGATGCGGATTCTCACCGTCTCGGTCCCAAACTGCTCGGCAGAATTAATTATCTGCATCTCGTTGACCCATTTTGAGATGGCATAATCATTCAACTGTCTGACGGGGTGGTGTAATAGCACATCTTCTTCCATCACCCCGCCATAATCGCCGTAGACCTCAGAACTGCTGGAAAATATCAATCGGAATTTCTTTTCTTCTTGCATCCTCAAAATATTCTTGGTCCCTATGGCGTTAGTAACCCAGAGATTCTCATAATATTCCTCTCCATTCTTCCTGCCAAACTCGGCGGCCAGATGATATACGTAGTCGAAATCTAACTGGTCAAATATTCTCTTAACCTGCCGAAAATTTCCCACATCACAACGGATATAGTTAGGACCTACAGAATGAACCAGATCGCAGACCCAGACCTCATGCCCTCTATTTCTCAATTCCCGAGCCAGAGGAGCACCCAGAGCTCCCAGGCCCCCAGTGACCAATATCCTCATGTTCTTGTCCCTTTCCTCTCTATTTCTTGTTGGATCAGAGTCTCCAGTCTCTTTTTCAGGATGTTCCAATCGTGATTTTGTGCGACATACTTATGCCCTTTTTCGCCCAAGCTTTTTCTCTTTTCCTCATCCATCAACAGTTTTCTAACCCGAGACATAAAGTCGGTGGAATCACTATAAACTATGCCGCAATCCTCACCAGCCAGCACACTTTGGATTCCCGGAAGAGGAGTGCACACTACGGGAACCTGACAGGCCAGGTATTGGAGCAATTTGGTGGGAATAATATCCCGAGTAGCATCCACCAATCTGAAAGGGTTGACGGCTAGCTGGGCCAGATTGATAAACCTGGGTACCAACTCATAGCTCTGAAACCCGGTGATGGTAATGCGGTCTGATATACCCAGAGCGCCCGCCATTCTTTCTATCTTCTTCCTGAGAGGCCCATCTCCCACCAGAAGCAACCTGGCCTGGGGTAGATCCTGGAGAAGAAGGGGGAAATTTTCTATAAAAAAATCCAGGCCCGAAAACTCAAAAAAAGTGCCCACAAAAATTATTATTCTATCATCCTCCTCAAGAGACCACCGCTCCATCAACTGGGCATCCCTGGGGGCTGGGCGAAACAGTTCCCGATTTATCCCCGGTAACAACAAGGTGACCTTTTCCCTCTCAGCTCCCAATTGGCAAACATAATCGGCCAGCTTGGGGGTGAGAGCCAAAATCCTATCCACCCGAGGATACACTATCTTCTCACTGAAAAAGACGGGCCACCTGAACACCTTGTGGCGCAATCGGTGTAATTTGTCTATGGACCTGAAAATGACCGGTATCTTGTTCCGCCGCCCTAACAAGACAACTGGTATCCCGTTAGTAGGAACAGAATAAAGAAGGATAGCATCAATACTCTCGGATCTTATGATCTTCTTAATGGCAAAATAGTGGGTAAGAATGCTGGTCAGTCTGTCCAAAAGAGGCAATTTGATCAGGCCGGGACGCCTTAGCTCCACAGTGCTGTTTTTGGAAGCCCGACTCACATTTTGGTAGACTCTTATCCCCAGATGACCCAGGTCAAAAAAACTTTCCCTCTCCCATCCCTCCTCAAAGTCGACACATATCACCCGGTACCCCAATAGGGACAGGTTCTCCGCAAAATCGTGGAACTCATAGACCACCTTTTTAAACCAATTTACTTCGTGAACCACCAAGATGTTCATAATTCTCATTGCGGGACCCACACCCGCGTAGCACGAAAATGTTGGTAGTTGGCCATTATGGCCTCATCATCTGCAAAACATGAAAATCTGGATTATTTTCCTAAGTATTGGTCAAAATGCCGTCCTCACAAAGGCTCCCAGGCCTCTCAAGTATCTTCCACTGTATCGGGGATTAGAGGCTATTCTTTTTAAATAAGAGGTGATTATCCTGGGCCTGAGATAGAACTCTTTCAGGAATCTCCCGTAATATCCCTCCAGTTCCTCTCTGGTTAAACCGTAGGGGACAAAAACCACATTAAGAAGATTCATCTTTCGCCAATCATTATCAAGCTCCCCATACTGGTTAGCCACTTCATAGATTTGGGAGCCAGGCAAGGGGGTTAACATGTTCACACTCACGTCGTGCAGGTCCAGCTTCCTGGCAAATCGAATGGTCTCCTCAATAGTCTCTCTGGTATCCGTGGGATGCCCCAGGATGAAAAAGCCCTTGCTGAGTATCCCCGCCTCCCGGGTCCACCTTACTGCTCTCTCGACGACCTCCAAAGTGGTCTTCTTGTTGACAAAATCGAGCACCTTCTGGTTCCCGCTCTCTATCCCGTAGCTTATCTGCCAACATCCCGCCCTTTTCATCAGCTTCAGCATATCTCTGTCCACCGAATTCACTCGGCCCAGGCTGGACCAGGAGATTTTTAAATTTTCCCTTAAGATTCTCTCGCAGAGAGCTATCAATCTGGATTTAAAGGTTACAAAAGTATCGTCCTCTATCAGAAATTCCCTGATCCCGTACCTGTTCACCAGATCCTTTATCATCTCCATCACGTAATCGACACTGTGCCCCCGGCAAACTGACCCGAACACCGAACGATCGCAAAAAATGCATTTATAAGGACAGCCTCGGGAGGTGACTATGGAAGCGGCAGGTAGCCTTTTAAACCGAAAAGCTGGAGGCCGGTAACCCCGAGGAAAGTCAGGCAGGAGATCGAAAGCCGGGAAAGGTACTCTGTCCAGGTCCCTGATAAAAGGCCTCATTCCGGTAACTACCACCTCTTCCCCCTCTCTGTAAACTATGCCTTTAACGCCTTTCAGGTCCGCACCGTTTTCGTAGGCCCCCACAAGCTCCACTACAGTGTCCTCACCCTCTCCCAAGACTCCGGCATCAAACTGGGGGAACATCGCCATAGTTTCCCTGGGCACTGCCGTTACATGGGCTCCGCCGATTATCACCCTGATACGTTTGTCCGCCTCTTCGATCATTTCAGCAAGTTTAGCCGCGCTAAAAACAGAGAGGGTGAGAGTGGTTATCCCCACGTAGTCAGGTGAGACTTCTACTATCTCTCGAAGAGCATCCCCGTGATCGTAACCCCAGGAAGCAGCTTCAATGATCCTTACCTTATGGCCGGCCTGGCGCAGGACTGCCGCCAAAGTGCATATACCGATGGAGGGAAGAGTGTTTCCGGCCTCGGAGAGATCTCCATATCTTTCTTCTAAAGATAGAGGAGGATTAACTAAGACTATAGAAGCCATTTACTATTCTCCAATTTCTGTAATCGTCCCATAATCGGTGGGCACGAGTTTCAATGACCATTGAAGTGATAATGTCCATTAATCAGGAGTTCTGTCTTGCTCATCTTATATGACCAAAATTCCCGCCGATTAGTATGTTTTGGCACGGTCACAATTTCTCGATAAGTATACGTCGCCTCGTCCATCCACTGCTCGCTAACTCTAGCGAGGTAACATTAACTCTGTCCAGATAACAGAATTATCCTTCTTGCTGGCCTGACCTAAAAAGCACGTCAGAGTAAACATCCTGAATTTGCCCCGCCACCTTAGGCCAGCCATATTTCTCTCTCACTACCTGGACGTCCACATCTCCTTTTTTCTCAGTAACTTCCTGGATTACCTGGGCGGTCTCCTCTGGATTATTTCCCTCTATCCTATGGACCAGACTTTCTAAATACCTATCTGCCTGATAGCCGCGGGACACTACAGCCGGAACTCCGGAAGCCAGAGCTTCCAGCACCACCTTGGGCGAACCCTCGTAATGAGAAGGTAGAACCAGAACATCAGCCAACCTATAATAGGAAGGCAGTTCATGATAGGGAATGTACCCCAGGAAAAAAACCCTGTCCAGAAGAGCTTTCTCCCGTGCCATTCTAAGAATATTTCTGTAGTACCATTTTTCCTGAGCTGTCCCCACTACCAACAGTTTATATCTCTTTTCCAAAAATTGCAGGGCTAAAATAAGGTTTTCTAAATTCTTCCTCTCTCTTAGTACCCCTACGAATAGGATAATAATATCCTTCTCTTCATCCATTCCCTCCACCTGAGCTTTTTGCCCATTAGGGGTAAAAAGTTTTGTATTTACTCCATTTGAGATTACCAAAACCTTCTTGGGATCGGCCTTATAAAATCTTTGGACCTCCTCCCGGACTGACTCGCTCACACAGATTATCTTATCTGCTACCTGGCACCCAATTCTTTCCGAGAACCGGTGGAGCACCCATTCCAGTCTGGTCCAAAAACCCACCTTTGGTGAGCTCTGCTGCCAGCGACCTGCAGTCGTGATATGCATGTGTAAGATATAGGGGTCTTTCCTTTTCATCCCCATCTTTCTAGCCAGATGGTAAAAAAGGGGGCTAAAATTGTGACCATGGATCAGGTCGAATTTGTAGGTTCTGGTTAATCTTAAGAGAGAAAACAAAACGGCTGGAGCATAAGTCAAAAGGATGCCAATTTTGGGAATAGCGCTCAGAAGTCTGATGGCCTTCAGATTTTCCTCTGAATAGCTTTTGCGCTTGGGCCAACCTCCACAAAGCACAGTCACTTTATTTCCCTGCTCTGCCTGGGCTTTGCTAAGCTCGTAAGTGCCTGGGCTTAGTCCACGCCAGGGAGGAGGAAAGTCATAAACTATGCGGAGTATGTTCATGGCCCTCTCATAATCTTAGTAATTTTTCATGACGGCTTCGTCACCCTGGACGATGAAAATGGGAATCTATTTTCTAAGTATAGAAATTTGACTGCATCTTTCCAGGGCTGAAGTACAAAGGCCTGTGTCAAACTGAGTTTCGTAGAACTTGCCGAACTGCCTGGCTAGAGCCCCGGGCTCCGAGCAAACTGAGCCGCTACTCTAAATCAACTAAGTCTAGCACACCTTCGGCAAACTGGTTTGGTTGATCTAGAATTGTCAGTCATTATCCAGAGCTCTCAGACACGTATCAAAAACATCAAGGTATTGTTCCACGACTCTTCCCTGGCTGAAGTCCATTTCTGCTCTCCTTCGACCGTTCTCTGAAAGTTTATCCGCCAGACTCTGGTCATCTATCAGCTCTATTATCTTGTCCACCAGGCTCTTTATACTACCTGGCTCCACTAAAATTCCATCCCTCCCGTCTTCGACAGCCGAAGGTATGCCTCCAATACGTGAGGCAATAATAGGCTTGCCACAGGCCATGACCTCTGGAATAATTAAGGGAAATCCCTCAAAACGGATGGTGGGGTTCAAAAAAATATCACAGGCATTTATGTAGTCAGGCATTTCATCATTCTTGACGTAACCACAAAGAATCACCTTATCGTTTAGGGATAGACGGCTAACTATCTTGGACAAATTGGGATAATAACTCCCTTTTCCAACAATCATCAGTTTCACATTCTCCCTTTTCTTAACAATCTCAGGTAGAGCTTTTACTGCTAAATCCATTCCCTTGTCCGCTTCAACCCTTCCAGCTACCAGCAACAGGACTTCCTTTTCTCCTATCCCATATCTCTCTCGTATATAATTCCGTTTTTGGCTTGAGACCTTAAAGACATCCATGTCCACTGCATTGGGTATGGTCACAACCTTTTCTCGAACCAGGCCATATTCTTTGATGGCAGTTTCGGCAATCTCCCGGCTCACCGCGATTATTTTGGAGGCCTGACTCAAAAATCCACGCCAACACAGAAGATAATATCGGATTAATCTTCCTAAGCGATACAAAAATTTGGCTATCTCTATAAAAGTGGGACTCTGCCGCACACCTATCCAAATGCTGTGCAAATCTGACAAAGTCGTTCCCTGCAGGACAACCGTGTAGGGCACCTCTCTTTCTTTGTCTCCAAACCTGTAATAGCCAAAAGCGCCCAAGCTATGGCTGCAAATCAGGTCGAAGTTTATGTTCTGGTGAAGCTCCTGGAACTTATCCGCACTCCTCTGCCAAAAGAGAGTAGTGTATCTACCAGGAGGAGTGCCTTTTAAAAAATGATAGGCCACCTCTCCCTTTCTTAAGAATTCTAACCCTTCTGGATGCCCGGTGGTTATGACATGGACTTCATTGCCCAGGCGGGCCAGGCCTTCACAGAGCAGCCGGTTCTGCCGTTCCATCCCCCCACCTACTCCGTGCTCCTCTACTATTCGAATAAAGACACAGATATTGATTTTGCCCTCCTTGCAATCAGGTATATGAAAGTATTCTTATTTTCTCTACTAAAACACTTCCTACCTATTAATCTAAAAGACCTGCCTTTTGAGATCCTGACTCATTATATATCACCTTTGCTCTCGAGCAAACAAACTTGAAACCTACTCATTATCGCTCTTCTTTTTGATTTTAGCTATTTTTGAAGGAAGTTGCAGATCCTATGATATAATTTTCCTACATAAAGCTGATAGGAGAAGAGATAAATGGAGAAGAAATATACAGCAATAGTCCGTAAAAGCAAGCTTGAATATGTTGCGATATGTTTGGAGCTCAATGTTTCTGCTCGTGGTGAAGACCTGGCAGATGTGGAGAAGAACCTGAGAACAGCGATAGAATTGTATCTGGTAGATATAAAAGAGCATCCAGAGACTGCTGTATCCTCTATTTCCACTGATGAATTCATTGAGTTTCTGAGAGATACAGAACCTGAGTGGTATAAGGAGCCAGGGGAAGGTGTGCTTTTGAGGTCGCTTGAAGTGCACGAGGTTCCTTCCTATGCCTAAGGTGCCTTCGATGTCCAGCAAGGATCTCTCGAAGTTGCTGGAAAAAGGCGGAGCAGTATTTGTCAGGCAGGGGTCAACAGACCATGCGATATATTCAAGGATCGCCGAAGATAAGAGGTATTCGGCTCCTGTGCAGATGGGAAAGAAGACATTGGATCCGGCATACTGCAAAAGGGTTTTGAGACAGTTGAAATTCACGGATGAGGAAATTGAAAGACTTCTGGAGTAAAAAGGCGCCACGGTTTCTTTTGCGCCTGGATTTATATGGCTTTATAGATACCCACAGCTTTACAGCCGTGGTACTCTTTCAAAATTCAAGCTCCGCTGGATTAAATACTTTGAGTTGAACCTACCCTCAGATTTGGCCAGAGACGGGCTGGACTTTTTGAGATAACCATGAAGTCCAGCCGGTTCTGATTATTTCCACAGATGTCCAATTCGGGCAAAGGCAATGAGGGTGCTTGAATTGGAGACGACCTTCACCCAGCAGCCTCCTCTTCTCTCTCAACCTTCTTGAGAAACTCGAGGTCCTTCTTTAATTCCTCGGCAGTATAGTCAAACCAGGGTATCCTATATTTGGCTAAGACTTCGGGCAGATCCCAAAGACTGACACCTAGAAGCTGGGCTGCTTTTCCTTTGGATATCTTCCCCCTGCCAACCAAATCTAAGATCAGTGCTTCCTTAGCTTCTTTTTGTGCCATTTCCTCAGATCCTATGAGATCAACTAGTTCGTCAGGAACTCGTATTCTTAGTTCTTTCATTATCTTCACCTCCGTTTGAGGTAAAGTTTAGCCCCGTAAGAGAAAAATATCAAATGTCAATTGAAAAGTATTGAGGATTCAAAGGCTTGACAGTGTCCCAATTGCGCAATATTATTCATATTATGAATGACAGTCATTCAGAACTTGAATCAAAATACAAACCAAGGTGGGTTGCTCCTTTAATCCGAGGTGCTATCGAAGATCATCCAGTGGTCGTGTTATCAGGTGCTAGACAGGTGGGAAAGAGCACATTGCTCCAGAATGAGAGCCCTTTCCCTGCTTGGCGATATATTACCTTCGATGATATAGATGTTCTTGGTCAGGCAGAGGCAGACCCAGCTTCATTGTGGGCTGGAGTAAACGAAATAATACTAGATGAAGTGCAGAAAACTCCTTTTATCCTTCCTGCCGTAAAGCGGGCTGTAGACAGAGACCGAAGGAATAAGCGTTTTATACTCTCAGGCTCAGCCAACATACTACTACTACAAAAAGTCAGTGAAACTTTAGCTGGACGCTCCGTTCTTTTTAACTTATATCCAATGACCTTAGGCGAGACTCTCGAAAAACCTATAGAAGGAGGGCTTGATCTTCTCTTTAAAGGAGATGTACCTTGCGACGGCGTGTTTTCTCAAGAGATGTTAGATCCTATTCCCCTTATCTTACGAGGTTTTATGCCTCCTCTTCTCTCCTATCAAAGGGCTGAGGATTTTATACTGTGGTGGGAAGGGTATGTAGCTACCTATCTTGAAAGAGATTTACGTCAGTTGTCTCAGATAGAATCTTTGCCTGCCTTCAGGCGACTCATGGGAGCTCTAGCCTTACGCAATGGGCAACTGGTCAATCAAACAGAAATTGCCCGAGATACAGGCATCAGCCAACCTACAGTATATAGATACATTAACCTCCTTGAGGCTACTTGTCTCTTAGAAAGGCTACCTGCATTTGCCATAAACAGGACAAAGAGACTGATTAAGTCTCCAAAAATATACTGGATAGACCCTGGACTCTGCAGTTTCCTGGCAGGATACTACGATGAGGAAAGTTTGCTTCACGCAAGGGAAGTCGGAAGTTTTTTTGAAACACTTGTATTTCTACACCTCAAGGCGCTTTCTCAACTGCTGATACCCCGGGCAAATATCTATTATTGGAGAACCGCTTCGGGAGAAGAAGTGGACTTTGTTATAGAGCAGGGTCGAAAACTGATTGCAATGGAAGTTAAGTTAACTAATGCGCTCAGGTATGAGGATACTCACGGCCTTCGTGTCTTCTTGAGGGAATATCCGGAAACGGTCTTAGGTATTCTGGTCTATGCTGGTAATGAGGTAAGACATCTTCATGAGAAGATCATAGCTATCCCCTGGACCATCTTTGGGAGAGGGGAACTGTGACAGACGGTAGGCCGTTACAGTTATTTAAATTCCAGACACTTAAGCCTTTCATAGGAGGAAGGTTTCTCAATGGAGCACTGATGCAGCAGCTACCATCCTGTCGCTTAGCAGGCTAACACAGAAGATAATATCGGATTAACCTTCCTAAGCGATACAAAAATTTGGCTATCTCTATAAAAGTGGGACTCTGCCGCACACCTCTCCAAATGCTGTGCAAATCCGACAAAGTGGTTCCCTGAAGAACAACTATGTAAGGTACCTTTCTTTCTTTGTCTCCAAACTGGTAATAGCCAAAGCCCCCCAGGCTCTGACTACAAACCAGGTCAAACTTCACATCCTGGTGAAGTTCGTCGAGCTTATCCGCACCCCTCTGCCAAAAGAGAGCAGTGTATCTACCAGGAGGAGTGCCTTTTAAAAAATGATAGGCTACATCTCCCTTTCTTAAGAATTCTAGTCCTTCTGGATGCCCACTGGTTATGACATGGACTTCATTACCCAGGCGGGCCAGACCTTCACAGAGCAGCCGGTTCTGGCGTTCCATTCCCCCACCTACTCCGTGCTCCTCTACTATTCGAATAAAGACACAGATATTGATTTCTACCCTCCTTTAGAACTGGAAATCTACAAATTATCTTGGTAAAGTAGCTATCAGATACAAATTATAGCGGGAGATACTCGAACATGAAACTTAAAACCTCCCAAGATCCCCAAAAATTACTATTGTTTGCCATCACCTTAGTTATCTATCTAGTTTTTGCGCTGTTTAAAATAGGTGATTTTAGGCTTACCGGAGATGAACCCCACTATTTGCTGGTAACCCACAGCTTATTATTTGATGGAGATATCGAGCTAACCAATAATTACGCTAACGAAGATTACAAATTGTTTGGAAGAGAGCTCCCCATGGAGCCCCATGGAATCGACAACAAAGCTGGGAAAACTTATACCTACCATATGATAGGCCTATCTGTCTTGATCCTGCCCGCTTATGCTCTAGGAAATCGACTTTTGGTCGTTCTTTTCATGGGTTTTCTGACCGCCCTTTTCTCCATAGAGTCTTACTCTCTGTGCCATGATATCACTAAAAACAAATGGGCTTCCACCGTGGCCTGGCTATCTACCTCCTTCACCTCGCCCATTCTTTTTTACTCGCTTCAAATTTATCCAGAAATCCCCGGCGGACTACTGATAGTTCATTCCTTAAGGAAGATCCTTAATCTAAAAAACTTAGAAACTGGCTCCCAAAACAGTTTGGCGCTGGGTCTATATCTCTCCTTTTTGCCCTGGTTACATCTTCGTTTTATTGTCAGTGTTGGGATCCTTCTCGCTCTATTCCTGATTAGAACCAGAATGATCCTTAGAAGAACTTTCCTGGTGCTCATTCCTTTACTCATCTCCGGCCTGGCAATGGCCGCCTACAACTATCACATCCGAGGCAACCCTCTTCCCATGGGCTCGGGAAGACTCTTCCAAAACCTATCCTACCAGGGATTCTCAGGCCTATTCTTAGATCAGGAGGCAGGACTCCTGGTTTTCTCTCCTATATACATCCTCATATTTTTCGGTTTTGTGGTACTTTTCTTCAACTGGAGAAAGACCTTCTATCCTTTATTTGCTGTTTTTATCACCTATTTTGCTATATCTGCTTCAAACTTTGGTTATGGTGCCTGGTGGGGCGGTTACAGCCCGGCTCCTCGCTTTTTGGTCTCTATGGTTCCCCTTCTCGCCGTAGCCATAGCTGCCAGCTACTATGTGGCAAGAGGAAATCGGCTGAGATATCCCTTTTATGTCCTCTCCCTTCTCAGCCTCTCCCTGGCCTATTTCCTCTCTGCCAGGCCGGAAGAGTACCTTTATGTATCTGATGATGGCGTCAACAACTTTCTTCGAGATCACAGCTCCTTGATAGATCTAACCAAACTTTTCCCAGCCTACTTTAACCCTGCCCAACCCAACACTTTCTTAACCTTGGCCTGGATATTTGCCCTTTTAGTGCTCACATTACTCCTTCTTTATCTTTTGCGCGGGAACATCTACACCAGACTCAGAGGCGCTGAGTCTTCTTCGCCTCAGAACAATTAGAAAAAAGTTTCTGAGAGATACAGAACCTGAGTGGTATAAGGAGCCAGGGGAAGGTGTGCTTTTGAGACCACTTGAAGTGCACGAGGTTCCTTACTATGCCTAAAGTGCCTTCGATGTCCAGCAAGGATCTCTCGAAGTTGCTGGAAAAAGGCGGAGCAGTATTTGTCAGGCAGGGGTCAACAGACCATGCGATATATTCAAGGATCGTCGAAGATAAGAGGTATTCGGCTCCTGTCCAGATGGGAAAGAAGACATTGGATCCTGCATACTGCAAAAGGGTTTTGAGACAGTTGAAATTCACGGATGAGGAAATTGAAAGACTTCTGGAGTAGAAAGGTGCCGCTGTTTCGAAAAGTTGGTTGTTCAGTGCGGTAACTGCTAACCGCACTTATATAGCAGAAACTTATCGTTCTTCCTCGATCCGCTCATGTACCCAAATTGCAACCAGTTGTGAGTAAGGAATGCCCTTGCGCCTGGCGACTCGCTTGAGCATTGAGATATCCTGTGGATCCAGACGAACTGAGACAGGGCGACGGGGCAGTCGTGTCGCCTTAAACAGTTCGGCTCCCTCAAGCATCTCTTCAACCTGCTGGGCAGTTTCTCTACGAG
>NZ_BLRZ01000041.1 GCF_013281975.1 Candidatus Hakubella thermalkaliphila
CTTACTACTTCAACCGGCAAACCGTGCTCCGCCAGGTAATCGCGAAGCGCCTGGTCCGCGGTACCCACCAGGGTAGCCAGCTCTGCCTCCCCCAGCCTGTCTCCGACCGGGTACAGTGCCACCACCAGCTTCCGTTCGGCACTCAGCAAGCCGGCCTCGCGCAGGGCGCCCGCAATTGCGCGCAGCGCCTCTTGCACCTCTTTGCCTGTTACATCCAGCTCTGCCAATAACAATTCTCCTTGCTCGTCCAGGCCCTCGGCGTCGATGACATTATTTCTTTCGTCAAGGGTCAGGTTTACCGCCGGATTGACTTGCAGGGCCAGGCCCGCTACGGCCCGGGGAGCGGCAAAGAAGGCCAGGTAGACACCCAGAGCCAGAAACACCATGACAACCGCGGCAACAGCACTAAATTTCCATACTTGAGGCTTCATCTTGTTAATCCCTCCGCTAGTTTTTTTGCGGGTTGAGAGATCAGGCTTCGCGAAACAACTGGAAGCAAGCAGGCTTTCCCTCAAGCGCCGCTGGCGGGCCGGCATCCGCATATCGGGAAGCTCAAGATTCTCCAGCAGAGCTACCAACTTTTCGTTTTCGGCATTTTTTCTCAATGTCACTCAACCCTCTCGTATTTATAATGCTGCCCCGGGAAAAAGGTTGCAGTTTTTAGCTCTTTTTGCTCATTTCATCCTTTAGTTTTCTCAGGCCCCGGTGAAGCAGCGACTTGACAGTGCCTTCCGGCTTGCCCAGGATTTCACCGATCTCCTTTAGCTGCTTTCCAGCAAAAAATCGCAGGGTGATTACCTCCTGATATTTAAGCGGGAGCTGACTAATTTTTTTCTGACAGGCCAGGAATTCCTGATGCCGCGCCAACTCTTCCTCTGCGGCAATCAATTCCTCCTCCAGTTCGTGGGGCGATACCGGCTCAAAGCCCTGCTCCTCCCGCAAATATTCCATGGAAACCGTCTGGTAGGCGCCCTTGCGGAAATACCTGGCAATTTCATTGGTGGCGATCCGGTAGAGCCAGGCGGAAAAAGAAATGCCTTGCCATTGAAACCGCCCCATATTGCTGAGGGCTTTAACAAAGGTTTCGGCGGTTATGTCTTGAGCAAGTTCAACATCACCCGTCCGACGCAAGATGTAGTTTAATATAGCTCTATAATTTTGATCGTAAAGCCGACCGAAAGCCTCCGGATTATGCCGTGCCCTGGCAACCAGTTCTTTTTCCTCACCGTCCATAAGTTTGCTGCCCCTATGCCGCTTTTCGGTTTGGAGATTCTTTCTTAATTAGTTCACAGTGAAAAATAGGCTTGACGCTGTAGGTCAGGGCAAAATTTCCGCTCCCGGGCCTTAGCCCTAAGTGCCAACCCGACAGAAGCCTTACGAAATCAAACTATGGCTTCAGGCACCCCGTATGCCCGCAGCGTTCTTCACTGTCTGAATCACAGAAACAGCCCCAGCAATAGTTCCCAAAAATGCCTGTTTATGATACAGTATCATCTTAGCTTGTTCAATACGGAGGCTAGATTATAGCCATGAATGAGGAGAAAATACCCCAGGAAGCAGAGGACCAGGAAGACAACAACGATGATAGCGATGAGGCAACTCTGGATCGACCTATGACTATTATCGAGCATCTGGAGGAACTGCGCCGCCGTCTTATAATTTGCATAGTGGTTCTGGCAGTCAGCGCAATGGTAGCCTATCCCTTACATGGATATATTCTCCGACTGCTGATGGTGCCAGCCGGGAAAATAAACCTGAATGTCCTGGAAGTCACCGAAGCTTTCAAAGTGAGCATCCTCCTCTCCCTTTTTACCGGTGTGGTAATCTCGTTTCCCGTCCTGGCCTACCAGATCCTGAAGTTCGTGTTGCCCGCTTTGAAGAGAAGAGAGAGGAGACTGCTTGTTCCCCTGGTTATTCTCTTTTTCGTCCTTTTCCTGGGAGGAGTGGTTTTTAGCTATTTCAATCTTTTGCCGGTGGCCATAGGGTGGCTTCTGAATCAAGGGCAGGGCCTGGAACTAACTCTGTCCGTCAGCCGATATGTTTCTTTTGTGGGATGGTTTCTTCTGGCCTCTGGTGTGGCTTTCGAGTTGCCTCTGGTTCTTCTGGCCCTGATCAAAGTGGGGCTGGTAGATCGGCGGGCGCTCCGTAAACAATGGCAAGTGGCTTACATGGTCATCCTGCTCCTGGCAGCCATTCTGACCCCTGACTGGAGTCCCATCACCATGATGGTCCTGGCCCTCCCCATGATTGTCCTCTACGAACTGGCCCTGCTCCTGGCCAGATTTTTTAGATCCCCTGGGGATGTGAAGCTTAAGAACGACCATAGCAGGTAGAGAAAGATGCTATGAAACGATCATACCAACCGGGCGGCACAAAGGACTATGAAACTTTCATGCCCCATGGGGCACAAAGAAACATGAAAATTAAGATGCATTTTCAGAGGAAAATTAGGATGCATTTTCAGCAGAAAAAAAATTTCCTGTGGACTATCCGGGGAGCGTTCTTTGTCTTACTTTTCCTCCTGGTCTCCTGCACTGGTATTCCCACTCAGGAGGAAGCTCCGGGCCCCCAGGAGACCAGTACTCAGGAAGACCCTCCCTCCGAAGAACAACTGGCGCCAGGAAGGGGAGAGGAAACAGCCGAAGTACCGGGACAAGAGCCTGGCCAGGCCGAGACAGAAGAAGATCTTAAAGCCATGGATGAATGGTGTCCCTCGTGGTCTCCAGACGGCTCACGCATCATCTTTATCAGAAGCAGCGGTCCAGTTGGCTCCACCCAGGGGGAAAGAAAAAAGGAAATTTGGATTGCCGACCTCAAAACAGAAAAACAGCGCCGACTGGCCAGCCTTAATTCAGAGCCCAAGTACCTTTACCGCTCCAGCGATTTGATCTGGTCCTCAGATGGAAAATTTCTAGTCTATCAGGACGAAGGGGGGCCCAAGGGCAACGCTATCTACCGGATAGAAATGGAGAAACTGACCAGGACAGAGCTGGCCACTCAGACCGACCTCCTCTCCTCCCCTTCCCTTTCTTCCGACAATAGTTCTTTGCTCATCGCCAAAAGTGATGGAGTGTACCTGTTAGATCTTGAAACTGGAGAAGAACAGAGAAAGATCGAAGGAAAAGGGATCCATGATATGGTCTGGGGAAAGGAGGAAAAGGAAATTTTCTTCACTCAAGCTAATGGTACAGATTTTGAAGGGGAGGGAGAAGATCTGTTAATAATGGACCTGGAGAGTCAGGAGGTTAAGAAACTGGCCAGCTACCAGTTGCATATCCAGAGTCTCACCTATCTTAAGGAGATAGACCGGCTCTTTTATGTAATTGTCGACAGAGGAAGAGGGGATCAAATCACCGCACTCCTGGATCCCAGAAAGACAGAGATCACCCAACTCTCTCCGGGCATCGTGGAAGGACACTCCCTCTCTCAGGACGGGAAACTGCTGATCCAGGCTGAGTATCCCCAGGGGGCAGCCCCCGGGGAGAACAGGAGGGGCATAGACCTTTTCCTGATAGACTTATCCGACGTAGCCAAAGTAACCAGGACCAATCTCACCAACAGCAAAGGAACAGGTGAGATAAGACCCTCCTTTTCTCCAGATGGGAAAAGGATAGCTTTTCAGGTGCTGGCCGAACAGGGTAAAGAACTGTGGGTAATGAATGCCGATGGGACGGAGCAGACCAGGCTTCTTTCCCAGGAAGAGTTCCCCAACTTCTTCTGGTGTCCTCCCTCCTGGTCCCCCGATTCTCAACTTCTGGCCTCCGGGGCCAACCAGGGAGGTAACGATGACCTGCTTATCCTGGATACCCAGGGCAAAGTGGTAAAGAACATCTCTCAGGAGTTCTCCATAGTCAAAGAATAGGATAAGAGGCCCAAAGCCTCGTGGTGGTCTGGCAGCGAGCGGCTACCCACGGAGCCGCAGGCCCGGTGAGTACAGCGACTTGAGCGGGCGAAAGATGGACCAAAGACTTGTCTATTTTCCTGGATAAACACCAATAATAACGTTCATTACATAGTTTTTCACCAAAAGCTTTTCACTCAGAGACCTTATCTAATGCTCACTGATTTTATTGGCTCTCTTTCTTTTGCTTTATCTCCTCAACCCTCTCTTCGACAAATTCTTTGGCTTTCTCGTCCTGGGTCATAGCCAGAAATTTCTGGTAGTATTCAATAGCTTTATCATAATCCTCGGTCGCCTCATACGCAAAGGCCAGATTGAAGACCGCTCTTTCGAAATCAGGATCTCTTTTCAGGACCTCCAGATAAGTCTCTATGGCTTTCTGCAGGTCCCCTTTAGAAAAGTAAGCTGTTCCCAGGTTGGTTTGGACAGCATTATTGTTGGGATCCATCTCCAGGATATGCAGGTAGGTCCGGATGGCTTCATCCCATTTCCCGGCCAGGCTGTACAGATTACCCAGCCGTCCCAGGAGCTCCAGGTTATCCGGATCTCCTTTCACCTTCTCCTCTAGATCCTTTATCATGGTCTCCAGGACTTCGACGGGATTAACTTCTTCGGTGGTCTCCGAAGCAGCAGTCGCCTCAGATGCGGCTGGTGCAGAAGGAACTCTCGGCCCCAGATAGGGAATGACCAACCCCAGGACCATGGAAAGTATAAAGAGCGCCGCTATGATGAGAACAACAATCTTAACCACAATGGATTTCCCTTTCTTTTTTCTGAGCGTAGTAGATTTCTTGGCTTTCGTTTTGGCCACTATCCTTCGACTCCTTTTATCCCCAATCTCCAGAAATTTCTTTCTATTCATTATCCTGTCGAACTTTGGTCAACTTCCGCCGAGCCCGGTCTGCTCTTTTTACAATTTCATCCCCGTCAATCCCTTTCAACTGCCCTTTTTCCATCACAATCTGGCCATTTATCATAGAGAAGACCACGTTACCTGGATTAGTGTTGAAGATTAGGGCTGCATACAGGTTGCTGAAAGAGGGAATGTGAGAGAGATCTACCCCGATCAGATCAGCCCTTTTGCCTCTAGCTATGGATCCGATCTTATCCTCCATGCTTATGGCTCTGGCACCTTCTATGGTAGCCATTCTCAGAAAAGTTTCGGCAGAAAGCCCCTCCACCTGGCGGGTCATACCTCTTTGCAACAAAAGACCGGCTCTCATCTCATCGAACATATCCAGAGAATAGTTGCTGGCCAGACTGTCCGTACCCAACCCCACCCTGAGACCTCTTTGGTGAAACTCGGTCAGGGGAGCAATTCCGTTGCCCAACTGGGCATTGCTGCGGGGGCAGTGAGCTATGGCCACATCGTATTTATGCAGTATCTCCAGATCGGAGTCGTCCACATAGATACAATGAGCAGCCAGGACCCGCTTTCCCAGAATACCCCACTGTTCCAGATATTTGACCGGACTGACCCCAGAAGGTTGCCAGGAAAGACAAGACCAGCCCGCCAGAGCCATAAGGCCGCGGGCCAGCCTGCCACCACCATGGCGGATAAGCTGGTATTCATCGGCGGACTCAGTCAGATGGAGAGCCACGGGAAAATCGTACTCGTCAGCTCTCCGGGATACTTCTTGATAAAGCTGGCCCGAAACAGTATAGGGAGCATGGGGAGATATCCCTACCTGAATTAAATCCGGATTAGCTCTGGATCGCCACCCCAGAAGCCGGGCCAGGGCCTCCTGGACAGTCTGAGACGACCTTCTTCCATTCAGACCGAAGACCTCCCCACACACGATTCCCCTTAGCCCACAGTGGGAGATAGCCTTCAGGGACGAATCGCTCCGCGAAGAGTCCACTACCGTGGTTGTACCCGATTGGATGGCTCTAAGAGCTCCCAAAAGAGCGGAGGCTTCCCAGTCCTCCCGCTTGAGCCTGAGGCCCAACCGAACCAGCTTCATGATCCAGGGAGTAAAGGCAAGTCCCTCTATCAGATCTTTAAAAACAGTATAGTCCAGATGGGTATGAAGGTTTAGCAGGCCGGGCATAAGAATAAGATCGCCTAAATCCAGTACCTCATGATGAGGGAAGGATCTCTTGAGTTTCACCGTCGGCCCAAAAGCAACTATGTCCCTGCCCTCTACCGCAACGGAGGCATTCTTAAGGGGAGGAGAGGTTATAGGAACGACATACCTGGCCGAAATAAGCATAAAGAGAACAACCTCCATCTCCTATAGCAAAAGATCTGTTTCCTTTCAGCACACCCTCAACTTTCTCTTCTCAATTATACCTGTTGACCACAAACTTCCCAATTGACTCTAAATTCGATCTTAGCTCCTGGTTCTGAAAATTGCGGACGATTTCGCTAGATGCCTGAACCAATCCCAAAGCTTTCTCTTTCGCTCTGGACAAAGCTCTGGTCTGCCTGATAATCCCAATGACTTCCCTTACCTCGGATTCAGAAGAATCCCTCTGGCCAAAGATTTCCATAATTCTATCCCGAGCCTCCAATTTGCCTTCCAGCTCCTTAAAGGCGTAGATCAGAGGCAAGGTCACAATCCCATCCCTGATGTCGCTTCCCACCGGCTTGCCTGTAATCTCGGTCTTGCCTTCTATGTCCAGAATATCATCAAAGATTTGAAAGGCTATTCCCAGGCTTTCACCGCAGCGGCCCAGAAGCTGGATGGCCGGGGAGGAGGCTCCACAGATAGTAGCCCCTATTTTGCATGCCGAAGAGAAAAGGGAGGCGGTCTTATCCCTGGCTCTCTTGAGATAGAATTGCTCATCCAGGTTAGGCTGATAGAGGTTCCTCAACTGGGCCAGCTCGCCGACAGCCAGGGAGACTCCGGTCTCGCTCATTATATGGAGAACCTCCACATCCTGGTAACTGGAAAGAAGGATAAAAGTCTGGGAAAAGAGAAAGTCCCCCACCAGAGCAGCAAGCTTCTCCCCGAATTGGCTGAAGACTGTACTTCTGCCCCTTCTGAATTTAGCCTCGTCGATGACGTCGTCATGAACCAGAGTAGCATTATGGAAGAACTCCAGAGCGGCAGCCGCTTTTTTCAAACGATGCGGCTCAAAATCACCGGCCAGACCAGATACCAGCACCAACATAGGACGGATGCGCTTTCCTCCCGAAGAAAGAACCTCCCGGGCCACTTTACCCAGTTCCCGATCAAAACCGTCTATCTGCTCCTGGATGAAACCTTCCACTATGGCCATGGCTCGGACCACGAGAGGGGTCAACCTCGGAATATCTTCTCTCATCAGGTCTCCTTGATTCCCACATGAAGAGTCACTACCCCTAAGTTAAGACGGCGATAGGTGACTCTGCCAAAGCCGGCTTTATTCATTATCTCAACCAGAGCCCCCGGCTCAGGAAAGGAACAAATACTTGTGGCCAGATAGCTATAGGCTTCTCTGTGCCGGGCCAAAAGAACTCCCAGGAAAGGAACCAGGTGGCGAAGATAAATCCCATAGAGATGGCCCAGGAAAGTTAGACGGGGAGGAGAAAACTCCAGACAGACCATCCTCCCTCGTGGCTTGAGGACTCGGAAAGCCTCCCCAAAGAGTCTCTCCAAATTCCTCACGTTTCTGGCTCCGAAAGCGATGGTGACCGCATCAAAGAAGTCATCGCAGAACTCCAGGTCACAGGCATTACCGATCCGAAAATTGATGATGCTTTTAAACTCCTGATCTGAGCTCTTCTTTCGGGCATATTCTATCATTGGGGAACTGAGGTCTACCGCCACCACCTGGCCTTCTGGTCCGACCCTGGAAGCAAGAGCCAGAGCCACATCTCCCGTTCCGGTGCAAAGATCCAGAGCCCGGTCTCCTCTGGACAACCCAGCTTCCTGGGCCGCCAGGTTTTTCCATCTCCGGTGTAACCCCAGGCTAAGGATATCATTGAGAAGATCGTATTTGGTAGCAATGGAGGAGAACATCTCCTCAATTTGGGCCTCAGACATGGGGTTATCTATCACGCTTTTCGAGATCACAGACCTTCCAGGAAAAGAGTTACCTCCTGGGCCAGTTTCTTATCCATATCGCTCTGGACAAGAGCTCTCCTGGATTGGGCCAGTATATCCAGCCTCAACCCGGTCAGAACAGGGCCAAGAGAACGAAATACCCCTGCGGAAGACTGATCACGAAAACTGAGGAGTTGGGAGCAGGACCTGATAATGGAGGCATTGCCGGATAGGAGCTTGGTCAAACTGGCCCGGAGAGGACTCTCTGGGCTAAAAAGAAAAGGAAGCAGGAAACTTTCTTTGAGAAGGTAGTTTCTCTGGAGAAGCGAGTTCTTGTCCATAACATCAGCAGATGTATCTGATATATTCATGATCCTCCCCTCTTCTTCTACCATCTCCAGAATAGATCGGGCCACCACATCCACCACCCGGGGAAGGCCGATCTGAAAGAAGAAATTCATGGCTTTAGAGTAGAAGAAATCACCTAAAAGCAGGAAGAGGGAACGCTCCTGATTTTCCAGACTGCTGTGATCCATGAGATGCAAGTTAAGTCCCAGGGCCGAAAGTTCTGCACCTACACAGAGAGGGACCAGGACCGTCTCCAGTTCAATATCATTCATGGCCGAGGAGAAGAGGATGGCCCGAGAATATACTTTGTCTACCGATATGCGGTCATTCCAAAAACTTTGCTCTATCTGGGGAGAGATGTGAGAGGAGGCTTCTTTGATCTGATCGCTCAGGACAGCATCAATCCTCTTCAGGGGATCGTCTTTCTCAATAAACTTCTTCTTCATCCATTTTCTCTTCCATCAGACTATGTCTTCTCAGAAAGAAGGTGAGAATCTGCAATTCCACAGCAAGATCCACGTGCCGTAGAACCACTCCTTCGGGGACATTGATAAAGACGGGAGCAAAGTTTAAGATAGCTTTGACTCCAGCTTTGAGCAGTTGATCAGCCACCCCTTGAGCGGAAGCAGCAGGAGTAGTAATTATACCCACATCGATGTTCTCTTCTCGAACCACTCGCTCGAGATCTCGCATATCCTGGATGATAAGGCTTCCCACTTTTTTACCAATCTTTTTTTCATCAATATCCAGGATAGCCCGGATAGCCAGATTTCTCTCTTTGAAACCTTTGTAATAAAGGAGAGCACTTCCGATACGGCCGGCTCCAATTACAGCTATGGACCATTCTCGAGTCAGACCCAGCCGCCTGGCCAGTTGAAACTCCAGATGCTCCACCTCATAGCCGACCCCCCTGGTGCCAAACTCGCCCAGGTAGGAAAGATCTTTTCTCAGTTGGGCCGGCTGGACTCCCACAAGTTCGGCCAGCTCATGAGAGGAAATGATCTGCCGGTTCCTATCTTTAATTTCTTGAAGACTCCTTAAATAGAGAGGAATTCGGTTTATGGTGGCATTGGGCACATTAGTCCTTTCCATCTCTCCCCTTCTTACTTCTTTTTGCCTACGCTTTCGATCTCCGAATTCTGGCCTTTGCTGACACCAATCTTAGCAAATTCCTCGCCATCTTCAATAATTGCACTTTCGGACCGGGCCAGTACTTCCTGGTAGATGCGAAAAACCTTTTGCCCCATCTGCTGCAGGTTAAAGTGCTCGATAACTCTTTTTTGGCCCGCCTCTCCCATCCTTCTGGCCAGAGATCGGTCTCTGAAAAGTCGGTTGAGAGCACCGGCAATGGGATAGGAAGAGCCTGGTTCCACCACCAGGCCAGTCACTCCATCCAGATTGACAAAGGGTACTCCGGTAGGAAGCCTGGTGCTGATGACAGGCCTGGAGCAGGCCATGGCCTCCAACTGAATCAGGCCAAAGCTCTCCTGGCTCTCTGTGGAGGGAAGAACGACCACATCAGAGGCATAAAGAAGCACTATTTTCTCCTCTTCCGAGACTTCGCCCATAAAGTGAGTTCTGGAAGCCAGTCCTATATCACGGGCCAGCTCCTTCAGCTCTTCCTCCATCTTACCCTTTCCTACAATTACCAGAGCAGCCTGGACATCGATCATGGCTCTGATGAGATTTTTCAGGCCCTTGTAAGCAAGAAGAGAACCTACAAAGAGAACGATTCGGCTACTGTTCATTCTTAGCCTGAAATCCCTGGCCTGTCGGGCCACCTCCTCAGTCAGCTCATACTTCTTAACATCTACCCCAAAGGGCACTACAGAACAGAGATCCTGTAAGCTCTCCAGAATAGGAGAGCTCCTCATCAGGTGGGGAGAGGAGACCAGGATACGGTCGGCTCGGCTCAGAAACTTCATGGTCTGATATCTGTAGACAGCAGCGCGGAAGGAGGGCAGGTCCACATCATGGTGGTAGGTGACTATCAACCTTTTGGGGAGTGAAGTTAATAGCCACGACAGTTCAGCCCAGGGAAAAGGGAAATGAAAATGATAGATGTCGGCATCAAACTCCTTCAAGTACCTGCCCACAGAGGGAGCGATGGAAACCGACCCCATTCCGAAGAGGCGTCCGGCCCGGGTGACTTCTATCCCGTCCACCGGTCTGACCTCGGTCTTTCCCCTGGTACTGACGGTGAGAACCCGAACATCCATGTAACGGCTCAGAAACCCACTGAGATCCTGGACATGCCTCTCTATCCCACCCCTGGCAGGGTGATAACCTCGGCAGACCATAACAACCTTCATAAAAAACCTTCCCAGAACTCCAAATACCGACGACTATGGATGTAAGAGCTTTCATGGTAACATATCTCTCTAAGCCTTGCCAGGCTTAAAAGTCGGGGGCTTCCTGTCCTACCTGTCAGAGGTATCATCCTCCTGTCTATCTTCAGCCCTGAGCCACAGATGCACCCTTTGGGGTTTTCCCACCCCTTTTAAAGCGGAAATTATCCCCAGAAGAGCTCCGGCAATGACCCTCTGAGCGAAAGAACTAAGGGAGATGCTTCTACCATTAACAAAAAGAGTGGTCTCTGAGGTGGGTCGGGCAGTTAAGAACCTCTCTTCCAGAAAATCAACCATAGATTTTATGTCCTCCAGCGCAAAACGGGGCACCCCATATTCCAGCTCATCGTTGCTGGCCAGAAAGAGGAGTTCCTGAGGCTGACAGAGAGGATGTGGGGATAACTCACGGCGGAAAACTTCGATCTTGGGCTTGTCCTGCCGCTTGTAGCCCTCCATGAGGACTATATCCACATCTTGAAAATATTCCCCTACCAGCTCATCCGGCTTGAGATCATGATCCACTTTTTTAATCAGGGCCAGCTTTTGGGGAGAGGATATAGCCACTGTATCGGCCCCGGCCTGAGCATGTCTCCAGCTATCCTTACCGGGATGATCCACCTCAAAGCCGTGAATATCATGCTTTACTGTGCCTACCCGGTAGCCCCGCTTCTTAAGTTCGGCGACCAGCTTTTCCAGGAGGGTTGTTTTGCCGGAATCAGTTTTTCCCACTATGGCAAAAACAGGAATCATTCCTTTTGCTCCACATCTTCGAGAATTGGAAGCACTCAAGTAATACAGAGATTCCAGGCTGCAATCAAAAGGCCTGGTCGGGCCTAGCCATCTACCACAGTCCCCTGTAACAGGTCCAGGCCGTGAGGCAGAGCCGGAAGGATAACCTCAAGACATTCCTTTACTGCCCGGGGGCTTCCGGGAAGATTTATGATCAAAGTCTTGCCCCTTAGCCCGCTCACAGCTCGGGAAAGCATAGCGTGAGGGGTTATCTTAAAACTCTGGTGTCTCATTATTTCAGCAAAGCCCGGTGCCTGCCTTTCAATAACCGCCAGAGTGGCCTCCGGAGTTATATCCCGGGGAGACAGTCCCGTCCCCCCGGTGGTAAGAATAAGGTCTACCTCTCCACTATCACAAAGCCTGATCAGACTCTCCACGATCTGATCTTTTTCATCCGGAACAATGAGGTAAGAGTGGAGAGAAAAACCGAGGCTACTCATGGTCTCCTCAATAACTTTTCCGCTCAGGTCTTCCCTCTCACCCCGAGAGCTTCTATCGCTGATGGTGAGAATAGCGAATTTCCTTCCCATGCTTAAGGGTTCTTTCTCTATCCACAACTATTTTGTCTCCTACCTTCACTTCTCCCTCGGCCAACACCCTGGCAAATATTCCCTCCCGGGGCATGACACAGTCTCCCGCCTGATAGAAAATGGCACATCGGTCGTGACAGACCTTGCCCCGTTGGGTGACCTCCAACAGCACTTCTTCCCCTAACTGTAATTTGGTCCCGACAGGCAAAGATATCAGATCCAATCCCTGAGTAGTAATATTCTCCGCAAAGTCACCTGGACCTACATCCAGCCCCAGATCTACCATCTTGCGGATGCTTTCCTGGGCCAGGAGGCTTATCTGTCTGTGCCACTCTCCAGAGTGCCCATCCCCTTCCAATCCCAGCCTGGTCACCCGGCAGGTGCCCACATTCTTCTTGCGCTCCCCTTTATGGCGACTTATGTTTACCGAGACCACTGTGCCCACCAGGGGACGTCCTGGGGACCCAGAGCTATTCTCGCCCATATTCTCCGCTCCTCCCCCCAGATTTTTGGAGAAGCTTTACCTCTCCCATAACCATATCTTTATCCACAGCCTTGCACATATCATAGACAGTGAGCAGGGCCAGGGAGACGGCCACCAGGGCCTCCATTTCGGCCCCGGTTCGGTCAGTGCAGATCACCTGGGATCGGGCCAGAACTTTGTGATTCTGCTCATCCATCTCCAGATCCACATTCACCACATCCAACCTGATCTGGTGGCAGAGGGGGATCAGCTCAAAAGTTCTCTTGGCTCCCTGAATACCAGCCAGCCTGGCCACAGCCAGAACATCTCCTTTAGCGATCTGATTCTTCTTAATGAGCTCCAGGGTCTTTTCATGCATCAAGATCTCACCGCTGGCCACGGCGATTCTCCTGCTCTCCTCTTTGCCAGAGACATCCACCATCTTCACCTGGCCCTGCTGATTCAAATGAGTAAGGCCTTCCAGGCTAGTCACCTGCCTGCAAAGGGATTCTCAAGAATGCCATTTTCCCCCTAATGGCCATGCTGCAGCCAGGGCTCCCGAACCAGAAAATATTGATCATTTTCAACACCAGCCTCCAGAGGACTATCCACCTACCTCAGACATGTCTCGGCTCAGGAATTTCTGGGATCTTTTTTGCGGCTTACGAGCCAAAGAGCTGATCAGAAAACCCTTAAGCTGCTCATCTGTGGAGCCATCCCGCAAGTAATTCTTTAGATCCAGCTCTTCGGAACCAAAGAGGCAGGTCTTCAGTTTCCCATCGGAGGTAACCCGCAGCCGATTGCAGCTCTGGCAAAAGCAATTGGATTCAGAACAGATGAGACCTATGATCCCCCGGGCTCCCTGGTAGCGGAAATAGGTGGCCGGGCCAGCTCCCTCCGGATTAGCCGTGGGCCTCAGAGAACCACAACTGGATAACTTTTCTAACATCTCCTGATAGGAAAGGCCGCGCATGGAATCTCCCGTGGCCAAATTGGTGCTCTCAAGAGGCATGTATCCGATGAATCTTATATAAACCTCCTCCTCCATGCTCAGCCTGGCAAAAGGTTCCAGGTCGTCATTGATTCCGGCCAGGACCACCACATTGATCTTAATGGGATTAAGGCCTCTTTCCTGAGCCCAGCGTAATCCCTTGAGGGCATCTTCCAGTCTGCCCCCGGTCATGGTCCGAAAGAGCTGGGGATCCAGGGTGTCCAGACTGATATTGATCCTCTTCAGACCCGCGGCAACCAGCCCGTCGATATAATAAGGAAGAAGAATGCCGTTAGTGGTCAGAGAAAGATCTCTGACGCCCGGAATACAGATGATTGCCCTTATCAGATCGACAATGTCCCTTCTGATCAAGGGCTCCCCACCGGTAAGTCTAATCTTGGATATACCCACTTCCACCGCACAGCGGACCAGCCGCAGGATCTCCTCGTAGGTAAGGAGGTCTTTTCTTTCCTGCTGGGCTTTGATCAGGCCCGGACGACAATAGATACACCGCAAATTACAGCGGTCAGTAATGGAGAGGCGCAGATAGTCTATTTTTCGAGAATAATTATCCCATAGCTCCATGGTCTTGTGGGAAAGAATTGGTCCGCTATAGCGAGACCCTTTGTCGGATGAAGGAATTTTTGGAAGTACTTGACAGCTTTTTTCATAGGTGCCTCATCTGCCTATCTTCACCATCAGAAGTGGACCAGAAGTTTTCCTGGAGAGTTGGAACTTTTCTAAAGAAGAGTCTCCCTCTCTCAAGGGCCCCCTCAAGCAGAAGGGAGACGCTCTGGCCTTTCCTCAATCTCTCTGATCAACATCACCTCTACCAGCTCTCCCTGTTTCCATATCTCTTTTTGGGGAGGGATGGTAGCGATTCCATTGGCCAGGGACATGGAGCGCAGGATACCCGAACCCTGAGCTCCCGTGGAGGAGGCCCAAAGCACTTCTCCCTTCCTTCCCACCATAACTCTCATAAACTGGGTCCGCTCAGTCTTGATCTTTACATCATGGGCCAGAGCCGCCTTCACCGTGGGCCGGAATATCTCACCTCGGCCCATCATCTTCAATATCAGAGGCCGAACATATCTCTCAAAGCAGAACATCACGGCCACCGGATTGCCAGGAAGACCGAAGACCAACTTCTGCCCGTAGGTCCAGAAGGCCAGAGGCTTGCCCGGCTTCTGAGAGACCTTCCAGAACTTGAGCTCCGCACCCAGTTCCTCCACCACCTCCTTGACCAAATCATACTTCCCCACCGATACTCCTCCCGAAGTGAGGACGATATCGCATTCCATCAGAGAGCGCTCCAGGGCCTGTCGCACCAGCTCTCTTTGGTCTGCTACAATGCCCACTCGCTGTGGAATGGCTCCCGCCTCGGCAATTTGGGCGGTCAAAGAATAACTGTTAGAATCCCGAATTAGACCGGGCTGAAGATTTTCCTCTATGTCTATCAGTTCATCCCCGGTGGCAATGACCGCTACTTTGGCTTTTCTTATCACTGCCACCTTACTTCTGCCTAAGGAGGCCAGCAGACCGATATCGGCAGGATAAATGGTCTTTCCTTGAGTCAGGACCACCTCCCCAGCCCATACCTCCTCTCCCCTGTCCCGGATGTTGGTGTGAGTTTTATAGGGCCGGGAGATCCATATTTCTTCATTCCTCATCTCCACGTCTTCTACCGGAATGACGGCATCTGCACCAGCGGGGATAGGGGCTCCAGTCATGATCTGAAAGGCATATCCCGGCATCAAAGATTTTTGGGTCGTATGCCCGGCCGGCAGGTCCTCCTCCAACACTTTCAGTCGCACCGGATTGTGGAGGCTGGCCCCCAGGGTATCCAGGGATCGAATCGCAAATCCGTCCATGGCTGAGTTATCAAAAGGAGGAATATCCATGTCGGAGACGATCTCCTCGGCCAAAGTCATGCCCCGAGAGTCCAGTAATC
>NZ_BLRZ01000042.1 GCF_013281975.1 Candidatus Hakubella thermalkaliphila
ATGTTCATGTGGGGTTTGATTCTCTGAAATTTCTGTTTGGCCATGGGTTCCTCCTGAATAAAATTATCCTCCCCGATATCTGGCTACCAGCTCCTGAACCAGATTGGTGGGAAGTTCCCGGTAACAGTCAAATTGCATAGTGTAGGTCGCTCTACCCTGGGTCAAAGACCTCAGATCGGTAGCATATCCAAACATCTCCGCCAGAGAGACCTGAGCATTCACTACTTGAGCTCCTGCTCTGGGCTCAATACTTTCGATCCTTCCTCGTCGGGAATTCAGATTGCCAATCACATCTCCCAGATACTCATTGGGCACCACTACTTCCACCTCCATAATGGGCTCCAGAAGGATAGGATGGCATTTCAAAAGCCCTTCCTTAAAGGCCTTGGAGGCCGCGATCTTAAAGGCTATCTCTGAGGAATCAACTTCGTGATAGGAACCATCTACCAGGGAGACCTTGACATCTACCACCGGGTAACCAGCATATTGGCCACTCTCCAGAGCCTCCCGAATTCCCTGCTCTACTGCGGGTATGAATTCTTTAGGAATTTTCCCCTCCGTTATCCTATCCACAAATTCAAACCCGCCATTTCTTTCCTTGGGCTCCATAACAATGACTACGTGTCCATATTGCCCCCTGCCGCCGGTCTGCCTGACGAAGCGTCCCTCAAACTGCCCCGATTTGGTGATAGTCTCTCTGTAAGCAACCTGAGGCCGCCCCACTTTGGCATCTACCTTGAACTCTCTCAGGAGCCTGTCTACTATGATTTCCAGATGTAGCTCGCCCATCCCGGATATAATGGTCTGCCCGGTTTCCTCATCGGTCTTGACCCTGAAAGTAGGATCCTCCTCCGTAATCTTGCCCAAAGCCTGGAGCAACTTATCCTGGTCGGCCTTGGTCCGGGGTTCTATGGCCACCGAAATCACGGGCTCAGGAAACCTCATGGATTCCAACATGACCGGATGAGAGGAATCACAGATAGTGTGGCCAGTAGATGTCCTTTTCAGACCAACAGCAGCCACAATGTCACCAGCATAGGCAGTTTCTCTATCCTCCCGGTGGTTGGCGTGCATCTGGAGGATCCTGCCGATCCTCTCTCTTTCGTTGATGTTGGAGTTCAGGACATAGGACCCTGCTCTAAGCACACCAGAGTAGACTCTGAAGTAGGTAAGCTTACCCACAAAGGGATCGGACACTACCTTGAAAGCCAGGGCACAGAAGGGTTCCCAGTCGGAAGGGTTCCTGACTTCCTCTTTTCCGGTACGGGGATTAATTCCCCTGATGCTGAGCACATCCTCTGGGGAGGGAAGATAATCCGTAATGGCATCCAGGAGAGGCTGAATCCCTTTGTTCTTAAAGGAAGATCCACAGAGAACCGGGGTAATCTGAACCTTCAGGGTAGCTTCCCTGATGGCTTCCTTCAGCTCATCCGTTTCTATCTCCTTACCCTCAATGTGTTTTTCCAAAATATGGTCATTAAAATTGGAAATTGAATCCAGTAAGCGCTCCCGGTATCTGGTTGCCTGATCCACATATTCCTCAGGGATAGTAACTTCTTCCCACCTGGTGCCCAGCTCATCCAGATAGACTATGGCCTTCATGCTTACCAAATCGATGACTCCCTTGAAACCATCCTCTACCCCTATAGGAAGCTGGATGGGCACAGCATTGACCTTCAGGCGATCCTTCATCATGCCCAGGACAAAGAAAAAGTCAGCCCCAATTCGATCCATCTTGTTCACGTAGGCAATACGGGGGATTTTGTACTTGTCCGCCTGTCGCCACACCGTCTCTGATTGGGGCTCCACACCTCCCACGGAGCAAAAAATAGCTACTGAACCATCCAATACTCGAAGGGACCTCTCCACCTCCACCGTAAAGTCCACGTGGCCGGGCGTATCTATAATATTTATGCGATAATCCTTCCAGTAGCAAGTTGTGGCAGCAGAAGTTATGGTAATGCCCCTCTCCTGCTCCTGGATCATCCAGTCCATCACCGCAGCCCCATCATCGACTTCTCCCATCCTATGGATACGCCCGGTGTAGTACAGGATTCTCTCCGTGGTCGTCGTCTTCCCGGCGTCGATGTGGGCCATAATGCCTATATTTCTCGTATTTTCCAGAGGAAATCTTTCTTCTTCCATATCCAATTTTCTGGCTAATGCATCCGTTGCTCGTGCCATACCTGTTGCTTTTTGACTATTCAACCCTCTCTTGGTTCAGATTTCTGAAACTCTTTCACCATCTGTAGTGAGCGAAGGCTCTGTTGGCCTCGGCCATCTTATGAACATCCTCTTTCTTCTTGATGGAGGGCCCGGTACCCTTGGAAGCATCTATCAGCTCGTTAGCCAGTCTCTCTTGCATGGTCTTTTCTCGCCTGCGCCTGGCAAAGCTTACTATCCATCTAAAGGCCAGGGAGTTAGCCCTTCTCTCGGAGACCTCCATGGGTATCTGATAGGTCGCTCCTCCTACTCTCCTCGATCTGACCTCCAGGACCGGTCTTACGTTGTCCAGAGCTTTTTTAAAGACCACCGCAGGATCCTGGCCGGTCTTCCTGGCAATTATGTCAAAGGCGCTGTAAACTATTTTATAGGCTCTGCCCTTTTTGCCCCTCATCAACACCTTATTTGTTAAGTGGGTCACCAGGACATCCTTGTACTGGGGATCAGGAGGCACATCCCTTAGCGGCGCTGGACCTTTTCTGGACATATTCCTTCCCTCAAACCCTCTCTTTCTAAATAATTAAATAACGTGTCCGTTCACCGAAACGTATACAAATCTACACCGGGGTAGATTGATGTTCGGTTCCTGCTTCGGCGAGAGGAGCCTGGAACCAGGTCTTACACTTTCTCGCCAGGCGTGACTTCCCGGGGAACTCCCGGTAACTTTCATACCGCAAATTATGCCCAAAATGCAGAGAGACTGTGAGAAATGAGTCGATATTAGGTTTCAAAAGTTAGCCCTCTGCTTGAAAACGCTCGGAGTCACCAGGCGCAACAGCGCTTCGCTGGTAGCCGGACTTACTTGCCTTTCTTGGCTCCGTACTTCGAGCGGCTCTTTTTCCTGTTAGCCACACCAGCCGCGTCCAGGGCGGCCCGGATAACCTTATAGCGTACTCCAGGCAAATCCTTAACCCTTCCTCCTCGTACCAGAACTATGGAATGCTCCTGAAGGTTATGTCCTTCTCCCGGTATATAGGCAGTGATCTCGGTTCCATGAGTCAAGCGGACCCGACATACTTTCCGAAGAGCCGAATTCGGTTTCTTAGGGGTAGTAGTGTAAACTCTGACACATACCCCTCTCTTCTGAGGATTGCCTCTTAAGGCCGGCGTCTTGGCCTTTCTCTGAACTTTCTCCCGGCCCTTCCTTATAAGTTGATTAATAGTTGACATACTGCTCCTGTCGCAAACTGCTAACTATCCGGCTGGCACAACCGTGCAAGATTAGCACGATCCTTTTCCAATGTCAAGCCCCCCCGGGGTTTTGAAGAGAGCCCACGGCAGCTTGTTTCTCTTCCACCATCTCCTCTTTCTCCTTATCGGGAAAGACTAGCTCTATTCTCCTGTATCTACCCATACCTGTGCCTGCCGGAATAGACTTACCGATGATAACATTTTCCTTGAGACCCAGAAGCTGATCTAGCTTATTCTCAATAGATGCATCGGTGAGAACTCTGGTGGTTTCCTGGAAAGAGGCAGCGGAAAGGAAGCTGTCAGTAGCCAGAGAGGCCTTAGTTATACCCAAAAGAGTCTGGCGGGCTTTAGCAGGTTCGCCACCCTCGGCCATAATTCTCTCGTTTTCTTTCTGAAAGAGCTGCCTATCCACCAACTGTCCAGGCAAGAAGTCCGTGTCGCCAGGCTCCATAACGGTTACTTTCTTAAACATCTGACGGACAATTATCTCTATGTGCTTATCGTGAATGTCCACCCCCTGGGACTTGTAGACAGCCTGAACTTCCTGGACCAGATACTGTTGGGCTGGCTGGACGCCATTTATACGCAGGATGTCATGGGGATCTTTGGCTCCCTCTGTAATCTGATCTCCAGCGCTGATACTTTCCCCATCCAGGACTCTAAATCGAGCTCTCTTAGGCACCTGATAGGTCTTCTGCTTATTGGGACCACCTATCACTATTACTTTCTTCACTCTGTCCGTCTCCGCGATCTCCACTACCCCGCTTATCTCGGAGATAAGGGCCTGGCCCTTGGGTTTTCTGGCCTCGAATAGCTCAACTACCCTGGGCAGACCGCTGGTGATGTCCATCATCTCAAAGGTCTTCTCGTGTTTGTGGGCGTGCTTTTTTCTCTTGGCTGTCTGCACTACCCTGGCTATGATCTCTCCAGCTTCTACCTTTCTTTTTCTGATCAGAAGGAGCCTTTCGCCCTTGGGAACCGGAACTTTAAAGATCTTACCATCTTTCATCCTGACCTGAAGAGCTACCTTCTCAATCAGGTTCTCGATATCGCAGGAGATGAACTGCTCCCCCTTTTCCTCATCTACGCCTATATCCGATTTCTTCAAACCTAACTTTTTGAGCTCCTCATCGGAGATGACCAGCTCTCCGGAGACCGGAGCCTTGATCGGCCTCTGGATCATGGTGCTGGCCACCCCACCGGTATGGAAGGTCCTCATGGTAAGCTGAGTTCCTGGCTCACCGATGGACTGGGCAGCTATGATGCCCACCGCCTCTCCGATACTGACCAGTGCGCCCGTAGCCAGGCTTTTGCCATAGCACTTCTGGCATACACCGTACATGGCTTCACAGGCCAGAGGGGACCTTACGTGAACATTACCCACTCCAGCCACAACTAGAAAATTAAGATGTCTGTTCTCTATCATCTCACCCTTATTAATTAGGATCTCCCCGGTGAAGCTATTAACGACCGGTTCGATGGTTAGCCTGCCTGGCAGGCTGGAATTGGGGTCTCCTTCCGCGGTCAGCACAGATATCCTGATGCCCACGTCCGTACCACAATCTTCCTGTCTGACAATGACTTCCTGAGCCACATCGACCAGGCGTCGGGTAAGATATCCGGAATCGGCTGTTCTGAGAGCGGTATCGGCCAGCCCCTGCCTGGCCCCGTGAGTAGAGAGGAAGTATTCCAGAACAGACAGACCTTCTCGGAAATTGGCCTTGATGGGTCGGTCGATTATGTCGCCCCGAGCATTGGCCACCAGCCCTCTCATGCCGGAAATCTGGCGGAGCTGCTTGACATTACCTCGGGCTCCCGAGTTAGCCATCATGTATATGGGATTGAATTTATCAAAGTAGGCCTCCATAGCATCAGCCACGTCCTCTGTAGCCTTGGACCAGATCTGCACCACCCTCTGGTAACGTTCATCGTCCGTAATCCGGCCCAACTGATAGGCCTTTTCAATCTTCTCTACCAACTTCTCTGTATTCTCCAGAATTTTATCTTTGGCTGGTGGCACAACAATGTCATCCATACCGATGGTCAACCCAGCCCTGGTAGCAAAGCGAAAGCCTATTTCCTTTATCCTATCCATGACCTCTGTTACTACCGATATAGGATATCTCTCCGCACACTCTGCCAGAATAGTTACCAGCTCCTTTTTGCTCACCGGGGTATTCACGTATTCATAATCCTGAGGAAGGGTCTCATTGAAGATAATTCTGCCCACGGTAGTCCGTCTCATTTTGCCCTTGAGCCGGACGTTGATAGGAGCATGTAGAGCCAGTCTGCCGAAGGAGTAGGCCATGATGGTCTCATCGGGACTGGAGAAAAACTTGCCCTCCCCCAACTCCTGTTCCTTCTCTACGGTCATATAGTAGCAACCCAGGACCATGTCCTGAGAAGAAGTCATGATGGGGTTGCCATTTGCCGGTGACAACACATTGTTCATAGACAGCATGAGCACTTTGGCCTCAGCCTGCGCCTCTGCCGAGAGGGGCACATGAACAGCCATCTGGTCTCCGTCAAAATCGGCATTGAAGGCCCCACAGACCAGAGGATGGATCTGAATAGCCTTGCCCTCGATCAGAACGGGCATGAAAGCCTGAATGCCCAGCCGATGGAGGGTAGGGGCCCGGTTCAGAAGGACAGGATGATCCTCTATAACCTCCTCCAGAACATCCCAGACAATGGATCTCATTCTTTCGACCATCCTCTTGGCGCTCTTTATGTTCTGAACATAGTCCAGATCTACCAGTCTTTTCATCACAAAGGGCTTGTACAGCTCTAAAGCCATCAGCTTGGGCAGGCCACATTGATAAAGTTTCAGATTAGGCCCAACAATGATAACCGAACGTCCAGAGTAATCAACCCTCTTACCCAGAAGGTTTTGACGAAATCTTCCCTGCTTCCCCTTCAGCATGTCCGATAGAGACTTGAGCGGACGATTGCCCGCCCCAACAACCGCTTTACCCCTCCTACCGTTGTCAAAGAGAGCGTCTACAGCCTCCTGGAGCATTCTTTTTTCGTTGTTGACAATGATCTCAGGCGCTCCCAGATCCAGGAGTCTCTTTAATCTGTTATTCCTGTTGATAACCCTGCGGTAGAGATCGTTCAAGTCGGAGGTGGCAAACCTGCCCCCATCCAGTTGAACCATGGGGCGCAGGTCAGGAGGGATGACCGGTATGACTTCCAGGATCATATTTTGGGGATTGTTGGTGGAGTGGTTAAAGGCAGAAACCACCTTGAGTCTCTTTATGGCCCGGCTACGCTTCTGCCCGGTGGACTCCCGGATGATCTTGCGCAGCCTCTGCGATTCGGCCGGGCAATCCATCTGGGACAGAAGTTTCTTAATTGCCTCTGCTCCTATACCTCCGTCGAAATAGTTACCGAAGCGCTCTTTCATCTCCTTAAAGAGACGCTCATCGGAGATAAGATCCTTTACTTTTAGCCTCTGAAAAGTGTCGTAGGCATGCCTGGCGTAGTAGAGTAGTTCCTCCACATACTCTTTCTCCTCGGCAATCTCCTTCTCGGCCTCTTTCATAATCTGAGCGATCTCCGGTTCCAGAGAGGAGTTTCCCGGAGAGACCTCATCCTCTCCTCCGTCGGACCCAGAGACTCTTTCCTCCTTGAGAGCCTCGATCCTTCTATCTCTCTCTTCTATAATCTCCCTGATTCTGTCCTCATGAGCCCTCTGGATATTAGCCAGATATTCCTGGTGCTCTCGCTCAAGTTTAAGAGCATCCTGAGCTCTTTTCTCTCCATCCAGCTCAGTTATGATATAGGCGGCAAAGTAAAGAACCTTCTCCAAATCCTTAGGCGAGATGTCCAGAAGATAACCCATCCTGGAGGGCACGCCTTTCACGAACCATATGTGAGCCACGGGAGCAGCCAGCTCAATATGCCCCATTTTCTCCCTTCTGACTCGGGAGCGAGTGACTTCTACTCCACATCTCTCACAGATGATCCCTTTGAACCGGACTCTCTTATACTTTCCGCAGTAACACTCCCAGTCTTTGGTAGGACCGAATATTTTTTCACAGAAAAGGCCATCCTTTTCCGGCTTCAGGGTCCGATAGTTTATGGTCTCTGGCTTTTTGACCTCCCCGTTAGACCAGGAGCGGATCTGCTCCGGCGAGGCTATACCTATGCGGATAGCATTAAAGTTATCAACATCTATCACCTTAGTAACCCCCAAAATTTTCTCTTACTATTCTTATAACGTCTGCATCCCAGACAGTTGGTGCCAGGTGCTCCTCCATTTGCCCCTTGCTACAAGGATTCCTCCCGTATCTCTACCACAGCTTCGGACTCCTCTCCTTCCTCTCCTTCCTCTCCTTCCTCTCCTTCCTCTCCTTCCTCTTCGTCTTCTTCCCGAGTTAGCAGTTCCTCTCTGTCCAGGACTCCTCCCCGGCCAAAGCTAAAGCCGAAATCCTCGACAGAGCGCATGAGCTCATCTTCATCAGTCTTTATGTCAATAATATTACCATTTTCATCCAGAACCTCGATGTTCAGGGCCAGGCTTTGCATCTCCTTTACCAGAACTTTAAAGGACTCAGGTATGCCAGGCTTCTCGATATTCTCGCCTTTGACGATGGCCTCGTAGGCTTTAACTCGACCAAAGACATCGTCAGACTTTATGGTTAACATCTCCTGAAGAGTGGAGGCGGCGCCATAAGCTTCCAGAGCCCAGACTTCCATTTCCCCAAACCTCTGACCTCCAAACTGGGCCTTGCCTCCCAAGGGCTGTTGGGTGATGAGGGAATAAGGCCCGGTAGAGCGAGCATGGATCTTGTCATCTACCAGGTGCAACAGTTTCATCATATAGATATACCCTACGGTGATCTTATGATCGAACTTATCGCCCGTCCTTCCGTCATATAGATAAGCCTTACCTGTATCAGGCAATCCCGCCCTTACCAGAGCCTGGCGAACCTCCTCTTCCGTGGCTCCATCAAAGACAGGCGAGGCTATATATACACAGCCGTCACCATTTCTAGGAACGTCATCCCTGTCCCATCCTACTTTGGCCGCCCATCCCAGGTGAGTTTCCAAAATTTGCCCAATATTCATTCGCGAAGGTACTCCCAGGGGGTTGAGGATAATATCTACTGATGTTCCATCCTCCAGGTAGGGCATATCCTCCTCAGGAAGGATTTTGGAAATAACCCCTTTATTTCCATGATTCCCCGCCAGCTTGTCTCCTTCTCTGATCTTTCGTTTCTGAGCTATATAGATCCTGACCAACTGGTTAACACCGGGAGCAAGCTCATGCCCTTCTTCCCGGGAGAATAGCTTGACGTCAATAACCTTTCCCGTCTCTCCGTGGGGTACCTTAAGAGAAGTATCTCTCACCTCTCTGGCCTTCTCCCCAAAGATAGCTCGAAGCAATCTCTCCTCCGCCGTCAGCTCGGTCTCTCCCTTGGGAGTGACTTTCCCCACCAGGATATCTCCAGGCTGGACTTCAGCTCCTATCCTGATAATGCCTCTCTCGTCCAGATCTTTGAGGAGATCCTCGCTAACATTGAGAATATCCCTGGTTATTTCCTCATCGCCCAGCTTGGTCGCCCTTGCTTCCACCTCATGTTTCTCAATGTGAATGGAAGTCAGAATATCCTCTTTGACCAATCTCTCACTGATGATTATGGCGTCTTCAAAGTTAAATCCTTCCCAGGGCATGAAAGCAACCAGAAGGTTGCGGCCCAAAGCAAGCTCTCCTCCATCTGTACAAGGCCCATCAGCCAAAACCTGGCCCATCTCTATTTTCTCTCCTGCAGAAACAATGGGTCTCTGATTGATGCAGGTACCCTGGTTGGATCTCTCGAACTTATGAAGTCTGTGCTTAACCAGGCCTCTCTTGGAATATTCGACTTCTATCTCCTGGGCACTGACCTTTTTGATGACCCCATCGTCTTCGGCCACAATCACCTCCCCCGAGTCTACTGCGGCCCGGAATTCCATTCCCGTTCCGATCAGAGGAGCTTCTGGACGCACCAGGGGAACGGCCTGCCTCTGCATATTGGAGCCCATTAGAGCTCTATTGGCATCATCGTGTTCCAGAAAGGGTATAAGGGAGGTGGCTACACTGACAATCTGTTTTGGGGATATGTCCATAAAGTCCACCTTGAAGGGATCGACGGTCACCACTTCTTGCCGCGACCTGGCCAGAACCTTATCTCCTATAAGACGACCCTTCTCGTCGAAAGGAGCATTAGCCTGAGCGATGATGTATTCATCCTCCTCATCAGCCGCCAGATACACTATTTCATCAGTTACAATCCCGTTATCCACCCTCCGGTAGGGAGTCTCGATAAAACCAAACTGGTTGACTCTGGCATAGGTGGCCAAAGACCCAATCAGCCCTATGTTGGGGCCCTCAGGAGTCTCAATGGGGCACATCCTTCCATAATGAGAGGGATTAACATCCCTAACCTCAAAGCCCGCTCTTTCTCTGGACAGTCCCCCGGGACCGAGAGCAGAAAGTCGTCTCTTATGGGTAAGCCCCGACAGGGGATTAGTCTGATCCATGAATTGAGAAAGCTGGCTGGAGCCAAAGAACTCCTTTAGAGCAGCTACCACAGGGCGGGTGTTAACAAGAGTCTGAGGCGTGATGATATCGGGATCCAAAGTAGTCATTCTCTCTCTTACCACTCGCTCCATTCTGGACAGTCCAATTCTGACCTGATTTTGAATCAGCTCTCCTACGGTCCTGACCCGGCGATTGCCAAAATGGTCAATGTCATCTGTCTCTCCAATTCCCTGGTGCAGGTGGACCAGATACTGAATAATGGCAATAATATCTTCCTGGGTCAGGACGGTCCTATCCAAAGGAAGGTCCAGACCCAACTTCTTGTTTAGCTTGTATCTTCCCACCTTGCCCAGGTCGTATCTTCGGGAATTAAAGAATAGGGAGTCGAGGAGACCTTTAGCATTTTCCAGAGTGGGTGGCTCGCCGGGCCTGATTTTCATATATATCTCGATAAGGGCATCATCCCTGGTCCCGATATTGTCTCTCTCCAGGGTCTTCCTGATACATTCGGCTCCGCCAAAGAGATCAAGAATTTGCTGAGAGCTCTCGTAGCCCATAGCCTTTAGAAAGGTGGTGACCAAAAGCTTCCTTTTTCTGTCAATTCTGATAGAGACAACATCCTTCTTGTCGATTTCCAGCTCGAGCCAGGCTCCCCGATTGGGTATTACTTTTCCGTAGAAAAGCTGCTTGTCGGTGAGTTTATCCATCTCCCGGTCATAGTAGACACCCGGAGACCTTACCAGTTGGGAGACTACCACCCTTTCCGTTCCATTGACAGTGAAGGTGCCTTTATCGGTCATCATGGGAAAATCCCCCATGAAGACCTGTTGTTCCTTAATCTCTCCCGTCTCTTTGTTTATTAACCGAACCTGGACAAAAAGAGGAGCCGAGTAGGTCATATCTCGCTCTTTACACTCATCCACAGAAAACTTTATCTCTCCGAAGTCGTGAGCTCCAAATTCCAGGGCAAATTTACGGGAAAAGTCCTCTATGGGAGAAATTTCTTTGAAGGTCTCGGCTAACCCATCTTTCAGAAGCCATTGGAAGGAGCCTCGCTGAATTTCCAGCAAGTCAGGAACGTCAAGAACTTCGGGGGTTTTAGCAAAACTGAGTCTTTTCTTCTTCCATAAATGGGCTGGGCGGGTCACAATATCAACTCCTCATAAATATACGATCTAATTCCTCGTGATGGCTTCGTCACCCACGAACCAAGTTAAATATAATCCCAGGAATCTCCAAGAAGCCCTTGACTTAAATTGTATCTTGACCTATGGTAGAGTTGTTCCCCGAAAAAGACAATTTGAGAACCCTCTTTTGGTAATGTGCAAACTTTAATTATATCAAAGGATTCTCAAATTGTCAACGGTATTACAAAGGTAGTTTTAAATATTTACTTCAACTCTGCTGTAGCTCCTGCTTCTTCCAGTTGACGCCTGGCTTCCTCAGCTTCTTCTTTCAGCGCTTTCTCCTTGACCTTGCTGGGAGCCCCATCAACAAGATCTTTGGCCTCCTTGAGACCCAATCCGGTCAGCGCCCTGACTACCTTGATCACCTGGATCTTCTTGTCTCCTACGGCTGAGAGGATCACATCGAATTCAGTTTGTTCTTCCTCCTCGGCCGGAGCTACCTCCTGAGCAACTGTAGTAGCAACAGGCATTGTGGTTGCCGGCGCCATTGAGGAAACCCCAAATTTATCTTCCAGGGCTTTCACCAGTTCGGATAACTCCAGAACGTTAAGACCCTCTATGGCAGCAACCAGATCATCAACCTTCAACTCTTTTTTAGCCATTATGTTCACCTCCTGCTCTACTCAGTCTACGAACTCAAACCATCCTTCTTGCCTTCTATGGCTTTTAAAGTGTAAACCAATGACCTCATGGGCCAGGTCAGAGCATTGACCAATCGGACCAGAGGCATGTTTAAAGTAAAGACCACCCTGGCCAGAAGCTCCTCTTGACCCGGCAATCTGGCCAGTACCTTCACCTGATCCGTATCTATAATTCTCTTTCCAAAGATAGCGCCCTTTATCTTCAGAAACTGGCTGGAATTAGCATAGTTGCTGATAACTTTGGCTACCAGCACTGGATCATTATATCCAAAGGCAATGCCCGTAGGCCCGACGAGCAACTGATCCGCTCTCTCTATTTGGCAGCGGTCCAAAGCTATTTTGGCCAGAGTATTTTTCACAACCTTGAAGTCGATACTATTTTTCTGCAGCTCCCGACGTAGACCATCCACTTCTTTCACCGAAATACCTCGATACTCAGCAAAGACGGCGGACTGGCAATTATTGAACTTCGCCTCCAGATCCTGGACTAACTGGAGTTTCTTATCCTTTAACATGGTTCCCCCTGTTGTACTCTGGTTCCTGAAACAAAATTCCTTTGCGCCGCAGACAACGGACAAAGGAATCGTAAATATGCCTATGCTGGCGACCTGGCAGGTCTTTAAGCAATAGCACCGGCAATCTACGGCCATATGGAAGTATTTACAAAATCAGGCCCAGAAAGCCCCGCAATTTATTGCTGGCGATCAATGGCCCCTGGTTTTTTGCTCCCAATGCGCTGTCATCCTTGTAGCACTTTGACAACGTATGAGGTTATTGCCACAATCCCGCGCAATGTAAAACGTTGTGGGTAGGTCTGGCGAACTGATATCGATTCTCTAGACTCAAAAGTATCAGGGAGAAATCCCTGTAGTAGCGGTTATGGCACCCGCCTCAGGCGTCAGATTCAACTGGCACCTGTGTTGCTCAGCTAACTGAGAATCCCCGCACTTTAGTGCTGGGGAGTGTCAAGGGTCAGAATGCTATGTCAGACGGCCTCCTCTTCCAGAAGGTCTCTGGTCTGGGAAGTATTTACCTTAAAACCAGGTCCCATAGTAGAGCAAACCACGATGCTCTTTAGATACCTGCCCCGGGCAGCCGCAGGCTTGGCCCTCACCACAGCATCCAAAAGGGTAGCGTAGTTTTCCACCAGTTGCTCGGGCGCAAAAGAAGCCTTGCCTATAGGTAGATGAATGATGCCATATTTATCTACTCGAAATTCGATCTTTCCAGATTTGGCGTCAGTTACGGCCTTGCCTACGTCAAAGGTTACTGTACCCGCCTTGGGATTAGGCATCAAGGCCCTTGGCCCCAGGATCTTACCCAGCTTGCCCACAATCCTCATCATGTCTGGAGTGGCAATAGCTACATCAAATTCCAGCCACCCCTGTTCTATCTTCTGAACCAGATCTTCGTCACCTACCACATCTGCTCCGGCTTGAAGAGCCTCTCTGGCCTTTTCTCCCTGGGCAAAGACCACAACTCGGGGAGTCTTCCCGGTTCCATGAGGCAGGATCACCGTACCCCTGACCTGCTGATCGGCTTTCCGTGGATCCACACCCAGCCGGATAGCTACTTCCACCGTCTCGTCAAATCTAGCTGTAGCCTTCTCTTTGACCAGCTTGATGGCTCGGGCAGGAGAAAGGAGCTCATCTCGCTTTACTCCATCGATAGCCGTCCGATATCTTTTGCTTAGCTTCAACTAAATCCCTTCTTCACAGAACTGGGGGTCACTCAACCACCTTGATCCCCATGCTCCTGGCGGTGCCTTCTATTATTTTAAGAGCGCCGTCAAGATCCTTGGCGTTGAGATCCGGCATCTTCATCTCTGCTATTTCTCTTACTTTGGCCCTCTTTATCTCCGCAACCATGCTCTTATGGGGTTCGCCGGAGCCCTTTTCCACGTTACAGGCCTTTTTCAAAAGCTCTGCTGCCGGAGGAGTTTTGGTCACAAAGGTAAAGGACCTGTCTTTATATACAGTTATCTCCACCGGAGTTATCATGTCCGGTCCTCCTGCTGTCCTCTGGTTAAAGGCCTTACAAAATTCCATTATGTTTACTCCATGCTGGCCCAGAGCTGGCCCTACTGGCGGAGCTGGATTGGCCTGCCCTGCTGGTATCTGAAGTTTTATGATTGCTGCTACCGCTTTGGCCATTTTGGCCCACCTCATGTGCTCACATTAGTTTGGATCAACAATTCTATATCTTAGACACCTGGCTGAAGCTGAGCTCCACAGGTGTCTGTCGGCCAAATATGGATACTAACACCTTGAGCTTGCCCCGGTCAAGGTTAATTTCGCTGATCATTGCGTCAAAGTTGGCAAGGGGCCCAGATACCACCTTCACTGCCTGACCAACCTCAAAGTCAGTAGTGGGCTTGGGCTTTTCCAGGGTACTCCTACGGATAATTTTTTCCATTTCCTTGACTGAAAGAGGGGTCGGCTTAGCTCCAGAGCCCACAAATCCCGTCACTCCCGGAGTGTTTCTCACCACATACCAGGAGTCATCATCCAATATCATCTTAACCAGCACATAGCCAGGGAAGATCCTCTTCTGGACTACAGCTTTGCTGCCGTTCTGGATCTCGATGCTATCCTCTGTCGGAATAAAGATCTCGAAGATCTTATCCTCCATGTTCATGGAGGATATTCTCTTCTCCAGATTGAGCTTTACTTTGTTTTCATAGCCCGCATAGGAGTGGATAACATACCACTTTTCCCGCAATTCTGTTCACCCGTCTCTTCAGATCTATCCTCTCAGACCGGTAAGAAGATCAACCAGCTTGAGAAATATCAAATCAACTAACCCGATATAGGCTCCTATAATGAGCACAGCTATTAGAACCACAATAGTATAAGATATGAGAGTCTCCCGATCCGGCCAGGATACCTTTTTTAGCTCGGCGGACACCTCCCGAAGAAATATCCCCGTTTTGGAAAAGAACTGGGGAAAAGTCCTGGAGAGCGCCCTGCTGGGAACTTTTTTGCTCGCTTTTCTCAGGGTTTTGACCATCAAAACCTCATTATTTTGGCAGGGCTGGAGGGACTTGAACCCCCAACCGCCGGTTTTGGAGACCGGTGCTCTACCAGCTTGAGCTACAGCCCTGCATCCTCCGGGTAGGAATCTCGATAGAAGGTACCATCACCCTGATCACCTGGTCTCACGGTGAGGCGTATGTTGCCTACACCATCGACAGTATTTCTTGAGTTCTACCCGATCAGGATCATTGCGCTTGTTTTTAGTCGTTGTATAATTTCTCCGCCTGCATTGGGTGCAAGCCAGAGCAATTATCACCCTCACTAAAAATCTCCCTTCCTAACCTGAAGGCAAGTAGATAAGTTATCACCAATTTGATCTTATGTCAACTTGAGCTTCGCCCCGTGGAAAACCTTTTCTACCTTTTTCAGCCTGTGCCTCTCAGAATCCTGCGATAGATCCGCTCCATGTACCGCATTTTTCGGCACTCATCTATTCCAATATCTTAATCACATTACCTGCTCCCACGGTATGGCCACCCTCCCGG
>NZ_BLRZ01000043.1 GCF_013281975.1 Candidatus Hakubella thermalkaliphila
ATTTTTTGATGATATATGAACAACTGCTCACTTTTAAATTTAAAAGATATTCATTTTCTCTCAGGTCTATGGTTTGGATCATTCCAGAAAGGACATAAAGGATGAACGGGCACAGGGCGAGATTGTTTACAATCAAAAATATGGACTGTACCGACTGTGCTTTAAAGATTGAAAAGGCAGTTTCCAAGCTCCCCGGGGTCAAACTGGCTGAGGTGTCCTTTGTCACTTCAAAACTTAAGGTAGTATCTGAGACTCCTCAGCTTAATGATCAGGCAATAATCAAAACCATCAAAGACTTGGGTTACTCTGCGCAGACTGAGGAATCATTTAAGACCATAACTTTCCATATAGAGGGTATGGATTGTCCTGATGAGTCTGAAATCATCAAAAGAAGATGAAGTCTTTAACGGGAATTAATAATTTTGAGATTTACCTTATGAGTGGTCAACTCAAAGTATCCTACGAACCTTCTCTCATTTCTGTCCAGGACCTGATTAAGGCTATTGCCGAAACCGGGATGAAGGCTTCCTCAACAAGAGAGAAAAAAGGAGAAGCAAAGGCCTGGTGGAAAGAAAAGCGGATGACCTTCCTTTTTGCCTGTGGCTCCCTGACCGTATTGGCCTTTCTCCTGGGTAAATTTGGGGTAGCCGAAAGGATAACCCATATCTTCTATATCGCAGCTATTATCATCGGGGGTTACTATCCAGCAAAGGCCGGCCTCTCCGCTATAAGAACTCTGACTATGAATATAAATGCCCTCCTGATCGTTGCCACCATAGGAGCCGTTGGTCTTGATCTGTGGGAAGAGGCTGCAGTTCTGGTCTTTGTCTACTCCTTGGGAAACGTTCTGGAGGCTTATGCAGTGAATAAAGCAAGGGGAGCAATTAGAGCCTTAATGGAGCTTGTTCCCAAAGAAGCACTGGTACGAAGAAACGGAAATGAAATTGTTTTGCCCACAGATGAGATTGGCCTTGGAGATGTAGTTATCATTCGTCCCGGAGAGAAGATCCCAGTAGACGGCAGGGTAATTTCTGGTTCCTCCTTTGTCGATCAAGCTCCGATTACGGGCGAATCTATACCCGTGGAGAAAAAAACCGGGGGATGAGGTCTTTGCGGGAGCGATCAACCAAAGGGGCTCTCTTGAAGTAGAGGTAACCAAGAAGTCCTCTGATACCACCCTTGCCAGGATTATCCATTCCGTGGAAGAGGCCCAGGCGAAAAAATCTTCTTACCAGCGCTTCGGGGAGAGGTTTGGCAAATACTATACTCCCGCAATGTTTATATTGGGTGTGGGGGTGGCCATCATCCCACCTTTATTTTTTGGGGGAGAATGGACAGCCTGGTTTTACCGGGCCCTGGTAGTCTTTGTGGTCTCCTGCTCTTGCGGGCTGGCCCTATCTGTACCTGTAACAGTGGTGGCAGCCATCGGCAATGCGGCTCGAAATGGAGTCGTGTTTAAGGGGGGAGCTTATTTGGAGGTCGCTGAAAAACTAAGGGCCATTGCTTTTGACAAAACGGGGACCCTTACCATTGGAAGGCCTACGGTTACTGATATTTTGCCGTTGAATAATTTGGATACAGAAAAATTATTGGCATTAGCAGGTGCGGTGGAATTCCGCTCTGAACATCCCTTAGCCGAGGCCATTGTCAGGCGCGCCAATGAAGCAAGTGCTCTTATAGTGATTGTCAACGGGTTAAGGCTATTGAAATGAAAGTGTAGGGTTAATCCTCATCAGGTGATGTTCGCCGGTCGATCCTCTCAAGATTCTACTTTTGGCCCCTTGACAGGTCTGCTATATTGTAGTATAGGAATGGGGGGCATACTCATAATACGGACAGTATGGTGGCGACATGATCCAGAGGATGAGTCATCGTTCCCCCTGGAGAGGATCCGATTTAAACAGATTTGATAAGGCTCTGCACCAGCTCTATTAGAGATCAAGGCTTTGATATGAACATGGTGAGAGGAACAGAATAATGAAAGGAAGAGAGAAGAGTAAGCAAATAGTGCTGCAAATCGAAGGCATGAGCTGCGCCTGAGATGCCTTGATGGGGTGCCTTAGGAGTGAACCTATCTTTTTTCTGTTTGACAGTCAACTAATAAATGGGAGACACAACCAGGTGAGCAAAGGAGGCTTGCTGTGCCAAAAGATCCTGTCTGCGGTATGGACGTCGCGGAGGAAGAAGCGGCCGCCACGTCCGTCTATAACGGTACGATTTACTATTTCTGCGCGGTCGGTTGCAAGGAGAAGTTTGATGCTGACCCTGCGGCCATCCTGAAGTCGGCGCGGAGGCGGGTGCCGATGCCGGGGGCTCAAGGGATGGCAAAAGATCCGATTTGCGGCATGGTCGTGGACAAGGCTACGGCGCTGAAGACGGAAATCGCGGGCCGGACATATTATTTCTGCAGCGAGAGCTGCAAACGGACTTTTGAATCTCCGGAGCAAGAGCTCAAGAGCCTCAAGCGGCGGGTCACCATCGCTCTCACGGGTGTGGTCATCCTGGCTATCTTACGGGCCGGGGTCTTCCTCGGGCTGGCGGGCGGCGCCATGGTCGTCACCTGGGCTCCGATCGCCTGGCTCCCCTGGTTCACCTGGGGGGCCTGGATGATGATCCTGGTCACACCGGTGCAGTTCATCGGCGGCTGGAGTTTCTATAAAGGGGCCTTTCAAGCCATCAAGAGCCGCTCCATCAATATGGACTTTCTGATTGCGCTGGGCACATCTGTGGCGTACTTCTTCAGCGTCGCGGTCGTCTTCTTCCCCTGGGTCTTGCCCGTGGCCGTGGCCGAGCGGGAGGTGTATTTCGAGGTCTCAGCCGTGATCATCGCCTTTGTTCTGTTGGGCAAATACATGGAGGAGATCATAAAGAAGAGGAGCTCAGCCGCCGTGCGTAAGTTGATGGACCTGCGTCCGGCCACAGCCCGGGTGATCCGCGGGGGCCAGGAGGTGGAAGTGCCTGCGGAGTTCATTATGGTGGGCGAGACCGTCGCCGTCCGTCCGGGCGAGAAGATCCCCACCGACGGTGAGGTCATCGAAGGGTCTTCTGCCATAGACGAGGCGATGGTCACCGGGGAGAGTCTGCCGGTCGAGAAGCAGCCTGGGGACTTAGTCATCGGTGGGACGCTCAACAAGCATGGGGCTTTCAAATTCCGGGCGACGCGTGTGGGCGCGGAAACGACGCTCAATCAGATCATCAAGTTAGTGGAAGAAGCTCAGACCTCCACCGCCCCGATCCAGCGGATCGCCGACCGGGTCACGGCATACTTCGTCCCAGTGGTGGTGGGCATCGCTGTGCTGAGCTTGGTCGGCTGGTGGCTGGCGGGCAACTTCCCGCTGGGGCTACTCTCCTTCATCGCGGTGCTGATCATCTCCTGTCCCTGCGCGCTGGGCATCGCGACGCCGGCGGCCCTGATGGTCGGCGTGGGCAAGGGGGCCGAGGCCGGGATTTTGATCCGGGGGGCGGAGTATCTCGAGCGGGCCCAGAAGTTGACGACCGTGGTGTTTGACAAGACCGGCACCCTGACGCGGGGCGAGCCCTCCGTGACTGATGTGATGCCTCTCACCTCAGGTCTAACGGCGGACGAGCTGTTGCGCTGGGCAGCAGCAGCGGAGAAAGGCTCGGAGCATCCACTGGGCCAGGCGATCGTGCGTCATACCCAAATGCGCTTGCTATCAATCCCGGATCCCGAGCACTTTGAAGCCGTGGCCGGGCAGGGGGTGTGTGTGCAAGTCCAGGGCCGGGTAGTCTTGCTGGGCAATCGTCGTCTGATGAGCGCTCACGGAATTCCCCTAGACGCCGCGACGGAAGCGCGGATCGTCCAGCTTGAAGAGGCCGGGAAGACCGCCATGTTGCTCTCCATGGACGGGGCATTGGCTGGGATAATCGCGGTGGCGGACACCCGCAAGGGGCACGCGGCTGAGGCCGTGGTCATGCTGAGGCGAGAGCGTATTGAAGTAGTAATGTTGACGGGCGACAACGAGCGAACGGCGCGGGCGATTGCACGCCAGGTGGGCATCGAGAAGGTGATCGCCAACGTTCTGCCGGGCGATAAGGCCAAAGAGATCCAGAAGCTCAAAGATGCCGGTCAAGTGGTAGCGATGGTTGGCGACGGGATCAACGACGCGCCGGCGCTGGCTACTGCGGACATTGGCATTGCCATTGGGTCTGGCTCCGATGTGGCGAAAGAGACGGGTGGAATTATCCTCATCAAAGACGAGGTGCGGGATGTGGTCACCAGCATCCGGTTAAGCCGCGCGACGATGCGCAAGATCAAGCAGAATCTCTTCTGGGCGTTCTTCTATAACGCGAGCGCCATCCCAGTGGCTGCCTTCGGCTTGTTGAACCCAATGATCGCTGCGGCGGCCATGGCGCTCTCCAGCCTCTCGGTGGTCGTCAACTCGGCGCTGCTCAAGCGCCTGAGAGTGGGTATAGCATCATGATTTTGGCCGCGATTAAGAGGGGGCGTGGCGTCTTCACTCTTATAAGGAGGAGGACAAGAAATAATGGACAATTATAGTTACGATTACGGATGGTGGGGGGTAGTTGCTTTTAGCGTCCTTTTCTTCGGCCTTTTTGTGCTCAGTTTTCTGGCTCCCCGAAGGAAGGTGGAGTGGCGCTCCTTCGGCGCTTTCACTGCCTTTATTGTGGCCCTCTTCAGTGAAATGTTCGGATTTCCCCTGACTATCTATCCCAAAATGCCTTGACAGGCAGAACAAAGAGGTATAACATAAAATATATGCCCATGGGGAGTATTGGCATAATCTATACAGAAGGGGGTTGATTAAGTGAAGAGGTTTATGGTTCCGCGAGTTGCTCGTTGTAGTGAAGGGTGCTGAATTTGGTCCTGGGCATGACCTTAAACTGCCCAATCCAGGAGTTTTCCGTAAAACAAAGGGGAAGTAGGAGATATTGTCCCAGACTGAGCATAAGATGAGTAACAAACACCTTGTCTTCATGATTCTGTGCTGTCTGATCCCGGTGGCTCTCTTTGTGGGTTTGCTGGTTTTTGGCATACCCATGAGCAGTTTGATTTTCTTTGCCCTGATTCTACTCTGTCCTCTTGCTCATATTTTTCTCATGAGAGGCATGGGGCATGGTGGGCATCATGAGCCTGCTCCGGAGCCGGCAAAAAGAGAGACCGATGTAAACAGGCCTGACGCCTTATAGAGCAGTTGCCACCTTCTTAGAAAGGGAGAAGCTCAGAAATGTATCCAATTCTTTTCCGCATCGGATCTCTTGAAGTAAGGACTTGTGACGACTCTGTCAGCTAAAGCAGGCAGCTTCTCAGTTCAACGGGGTTGCCGTTGCAGCCCCTCCCTGAAGGCTCCGTCCAAGCCTTTGAATATTTATTGCGGCGTTAATGTCTCTATCCAAGAGCAAGCCACAGAAAGGACACCTGTGTATTCTCGTACTAAGAGATTTTTTGACCGTCTCTCCGCAGCCCGAACATCTTTGAGATGTTCCATTGGGGCTAACTTCCCTATACCTTCTCCCAGCGTTTTCAGCTTTGGATTTGAGTATGCTCAGGAACATGCCCCAGGCAGCATCAGAGACACTTTTAGAAAGGTATCTATGGCGAACCATCCCTTTAATATTGAGGTTTTCTGCAAAAAACCCATCATATCTTTGAACAAGAGAGCAGGTCACTTTATGACAAAAATCAAGTCTCTGATTAGTAATTCTTTCATGGGCTTTGGCCACAAGAAGGCGGGCCTTCTTTCTGCGATTAGACCCTTTCTTTCTACGAGACAATCTTCTTTGAGCTTTGGCCAGTTGTCTTTCAGAGCTCCTGAAGTATTTAGGAGCCTCTACCTGTTGTCCATCGCTGGTGGTAAGAAAGGCTTGCAGTCCCATATCAATACCTATTTCCTTCCCGGTTTTGGGCAAAAGTTTCGGTTCAGTTTCGACCACAAAAGAAACATACCACCTGTTGTTTCTACGGGTAATGGAAAGAGTCTTTACTTTACCCTCCATCGACCTGTGCCATTTAACTTTAGGTAGCCAACATTTTGAAGATAAAGGCGATCCTTTTTAATTTCGCACCCATTACCAAGAACACCATAGAATATGGTGTTAAACCTCTCCGCCGATTTAAAACGAGGTTCTCCTGCTTTTTCTCCAGCTTTTATTCTAGCAAAGAAGGCTTTAAAGGCCTTATCCAGCCGCCTCAGGGTTTGTTGGAGAGAACTATAGTTGCAAAAGGCAAGCTGGTGATTCTCTTTCCTCAATTTTGGAAGCAGAGCTGTGGCCTGATCAGTATAGCCAATGCCTTTACCAGTCTGTTGGTAAAGCTCTTTTCTCTGAGCAAGAGCTTGATTGTAAAGATATCGGTGTCCCTCAAGTTGAAAGGCAAGGGAGCCAGTCTGTTTTTTACCTAGAAAATAGGCCTTCAATCATGCAGCAGCCTCCAAGGGTTCGAGGGTCACTTTATAGCCCATATTTTCATGGTTCACGGGTGATGGCCCCATCATGGCGAATTAGTTGGATAAAGCCTGTATTTGAAGACTTTTATCATCTACTGACCTTTCCGACTGGCAACCTAATTTTTGACTGCCCTATCCCTAGCAAATTCCACCGTTCCAACATAATAGCCTCTCGGCCAAAGGGTAGGCAGTTTCTTTCTCAAATGCTCCTACCTATTAGGCAGCTCCGGAGAAGTAAAGTCCTCAAATTCCTGGACAGTGTAATGAACTGGCAAAGTCGTTTTGCTCAAGACCAAGATGGGAATGTGGTCAGAGCTAATCTCAAGTGCCCCAACCCTCACCCTATCTGATTAACCTTTGGTCTGATAAGATCTTCAAGGGCGGTAGTGACATCACCAACCAGAGCCTGTTGGCGATATTTCGGACACCATAGCAGGTGGTAGGTAATGTTATAAACATAGCTAATAAAAGTTCATATCTACCATTCATCATATACATAAATATATCATATTGTCTGGCAAACCGTCAAGGCAAATATTTAAAGAAAGGAGGCTACGCAATTCCCCTGACGACTAAAGTCGTCAGGGGAATTGCGTGATTCTTTTATGGAAAGCCTACCAACCTCCCCTGGGCCATTACTTTTAATGGTCCTCTGAGCCTGGCTGATACCACTCTGACTTGAGCCTGATTCTTGTAGGACTGAGTTCTACCCCTTGTCTTTCGAAATCTCCCGCTCCAATTTTGGATATTGACAAGGATACATACGATATCGATAATAAGACTGTGGAATTCAATGACTTATTGACGAACGAAGAAGAGTTCGCTAAGTTTGTGGAAGATCACGATATGGCCGGATACTGGGATGAATTTGAAGATGTACCCGAGATGAAAATTGGTCTGCCCAAGGGAAGAGAGACGCGCCAGTTGAATGAGTATTGAGCAAGTCCCCAAGACGCGGATGGCCAGTCTTCCGATATTTCAGCAAGGACAAGGTCTTCTACATCCAGTATTCCAGATATAGAGAATATCAAAACTTGTTGCTGTCGCTATAACGAAGCGGCAAAATTTGGTGTTAGCCCACAATCGATATTGTGCGCCGTTTACTGGCCAAGCCCCAGCCGACGCCGCATTTCTTCGCTGGATATTCCGCCCTCTGCTTGCTGGCGTGCACGTGACCGCTCAATGAGAGCAAGAAATTGAGGATTGGTACTCAATGAGACGGTCTCCATATCTGCATTTTCAATCGCCACGACAGCAGCTATCGGCTTCCCCTTGACTGTGACCACAATTGGCTCCAGGCCTACCTGGCGTGCGTACTCAGCCAGGCTAGCAGTTGCCTGTGTCATTTCTACTGTTTTCATAGCTCAATCACCTCACCCCCAATACGGACTCGATTACGTTCCTTAACGCCCACTGCTCTGACGGACACTGTTGGATCGGTTTCTCCCTCTACTTCATAGTATACACGCAAATTGCCAATGCGGAGCTCCCAGGGAGCCAATGGATTGGGGCGCATCGGCTTACGATTTCTCGTTTCAACCGTTGGCTCGTGTAACAGTTGTTTGTCCACAGCATCTAACACAATCGCTTGCTGTCTGGCTGGCAGTGTACGCAGATGCTCTTCTGCTTCAGGCGAATACTCGATATGGTACGGCAATCCCGTGAACTCCTCGCACATACGTTGGCCAGTCGGCCCATGGCGCTTGTTATGATATTACCTTTTCTTTCTATAGTATGACAATCGGTGAAATTAGGACTGACTATATGTAATGCAACCCCTGTTGTCAAGCGGGAAAAAGTAAAGGGTGCCTCCAAATGTTATCCATGAGGAGGTAGGCCCAGGGGTTCTATTTGATCTCTTCATACTCCTGGTAAGAATGAGGTAAAATTAACGGGAGCGTGTGCTCTGAGGAAAAAAGAAGTGAAATCAGTCTGACCTCAATCAGAAAAAGGAGAGCAAAATGGCAGAGTTGATCACTGTAATTTACGGATCCACTTTTATGATTTCCGATTCTTCCGGAGATGTGGTTAGGGATGCCGGTCAGGGACTCTTCTTTGAGGATAGCCGTTTCCTCTCCCGGCTGGAGTTAAAGTTGAACGGAAGTCCGCTGAGGCTGCTTTCCTCCCAGGTCGTCGACCCTTTCTCTGCCCGGTTCTATCTTTCTAACCCCGAACTTCCCATGGATAGTTCGAATGAACCCGCTGCTGCCATTCCGGTCGACTCTTTGGTTATGGTGCGGGACCGATTTGTGGGTGATGGTCTACATGAGGATTTCACGATTACCAGTTACGGCAAAGAACCGGTAAGGCTTACTCTGGATCTTCTGCTTGAAGCAGATTTCGCCCATATTTTTCAGGTCAAGACGGCTCCACATCTTCGCCATAATGGTGCCCAAAAGTATATCTTATGTGAGGAAAATTGGGTTGAGTTTGCTTCTCAAGAGGGGGACCGCCCTCGTCGATGCCATCTCTCCTTTTCTCAGACTGCTGTTTTGTCTCCGTCTGGGGCCTCTTTTTCCTTTATTCTTCAGCCTCGGGAATCCTGGCACACCTGTTTGAATGTATACACCCTGGTGGGCGAAGAAGAAAGACCTCCTCGCTGGGGCTGTGATCACTTCGGAAAGGAAAAAGTGTCTTCAAGTCTGGCTCTCCAACAGTGGTTGAATTCAATTCCCAGACTCTTCAGCGACTGTGACGCTCTCAACTACCTCTACAGGCAGAGCGCTGCAGATCTGGCCACACTGCGGATCTTCGAGGATGAAGTCGGGGGCCTGGCGATACCCGCAGCAGGCAGCCCCTGGTTCATGGCCGTCTTCGGTCGGGACAGTTTGATCACCGGTTACCAGAGCCTGATATTGAGTTCCCAGATGGCGCTGGGAGCTCTGACAGGTCTGGCCAGATATCAGGGGCAACAGACAGAGGAGTCCTCAGAAGAGGAGCCAGGAAAGATCCCCCATGAGATCCGGCACAGAGGATTTACTTATTTTGGGGGAGGTCCCCGAGAGGTATACTACGGCACCGTAGATGCCACTCCTCTCTTTCTGGTTCTTCTGAGTGAGATGTATCGGTGGGGAATAGATCAGCGGATAATCCAGGAGTTCTTGCCTCAAGTGGAGTCTGCCTTAAGGTGGATAGAGGAGTGGGGTGATAAAGATGGGGACGGCTATGTGGAGTACAGTACTGCAAGAGTCGGCATGTTGCGGAACAATGGATGGAAGGATTCCGATGACGCTATTCAGTTTGCTGATGGCAAGGTGGCCGAGGGGCCCATCGCTCTCTGTGAAGTACAGGGCTATGTCTACGATGCCTGGCTGCGTATGGCAGAATTGTGGGAGGACTTTGGCAGGCCGCAAGAGGCAGCCCGGCTTCGGGCCAAAGCGGCCAGTCTAAAGAGACGTTTCAACTTAGATTTCTGGATATCGGATAAGAATGGGAAAGGCTTCTTTGCTCTAGCCCTGGATGGAGATAAAAACAAGGTGGACGCCCTCGCCTCTAATATGGGTCACCTTCTATAGAGCGGGATTGTGGAGGAAGACAAAGCGCCGCTGCTTGCTGCCACCCTGGTGAGTGAGGAACTGTTCAGTGGCTGGGGTGTGCGCACTTTGGGGCTTTCCTGTCGAGGCTACAATCCGGTCTCTTATCACAACGGCAGCATCTGGCCTCACGATAACATTCTGACCGTGTGGGGGTTGAGAAAATACGGTTTTATGGATGAAGCCCAAAAGATACTGGCCGCTTTGCTGGATGCTTCTTCTTTTTTCGATTACCGCCTGCCTGAGTTATTTGTGGGAATGGAGCGCCAGGAGCATAATTTTCCCGTGAAATACCCTACCAGTTGCAGTCCTCAGGCCTGGGCTGCGGGAGCCACCCTTCTTTTTATCCGAAGTCTTCTGGGTCTGGAGCCTAATCTACCTCAAGGCAAGCTCATTCTTGCCCCTGTGTTGCCCAGCGGGATAACCTCTCTTCGTTTGGAGGGAGTTCCTATGGGCTCCTCCAGGCTGAGTCTGGAGGTGAGAGATGGTAAGGTTAAATTGCTGAAAGCTCCTCCCAGGTTAGAGATAGTGCTAGAAGAGAAAAGCTAATTATTCTAGCTCACCGTTTTGGATCTGGTTGTGGATCATCTGTTTGTTAATATCAGTGTACTCGCCCAAGATCCTCCTTTTGAGCCTTTGACAGATCTGCTATATTAGGTATGGAGGTAGGGGGCATAGCCGTAAAAGGGCAGTACCAGGGTAGTATCTTCCAGTATAAGTGTCATGATCAACGACTTGCGGACATTCTTTGTCACTAACGAGGTTGTTGTCTTGTCGGTCTGCGGCCAGGTATTCTTTGTCTTGGGCCTGGCCATCGCTCTGCAATCGCGCCGCTACAGTCGTCTGGAACTGGCACGTTCGCTCCCCTTTCTGGCAGCTTTTGGCATTAGTCACGGGTTGCACGAGTGGGGGTTAATTTTCATCCCTATCCAGGCTACCTACCTGTCGGAGCTTTACGTCCGGATGTTGCAAGTGGCCCAGGTGCTCCTGGTGGCTCTCTCCTTTGCTTGCCTGTTCCAATTCGGGATGGCCCTCCTGGCACCGACCGGCCGGAGGCTATGGTTAAAAGCTTTACCGGCACTTGTGCTGCTGGGTTGGACGTTGGGACCGTTTGTGATTGGGTTGTCTCTAGCATCGGACCTGGCGACCTGGCAGCGAAACGCGGCTATCTGGGCGGGCTATATTCTGGGCTTTCCCGGGAGCCTCGTAGCGGCCTATGGTCTGCGCCGATATACCTTAGAATGCATCGCACCCTTGCGTCTTCCGCACATCGTACGTACGCTGCGCATCGCTGGCCTGGCGCTAGGAGCGTATGCCGTAGTGGGTGGGTTAGTTGGGCCGCCGGGGTCCTTCTTCCCGGCGACGTGGCTCAATGAAGAGGTCTTGCTCCGTGCTTTGGGCGTGCCGGTGGAGGTGTTACGCTCTTTGGTCGGGCTGGTACTCACGGTAGCGATGATACGTGCTCTGGAAGTGTTCGAGGTGGAACTGGACCAGCGCATCGGGGCAATGCAGTACGCGCAGAGTCTGGCCAATGAGCGGGAGCGCATCGGTCGGGAGCTGCACGATCACACCATGCAGTCGGTATACGCCGCTGGCCTGCTGGTGGAGAAGGCCCGGCGTTGGTTGGGGAACAGCCATCCGACGGCAGTTAGCCTGGACCGCTCGATGGGAGTGCTTGCCGACGCCTTGGTGAATATGCGCCCGCACACCTTACTTCCTGCGTCCGCCCCGGCGGGAGGTGGTGGGGGAGGCGGCAACGGCCGACGAGGCGGTGCAGGTGGTGGAACGTCTGCGGCCCCAAGTGGTGGTGATGGACATCCGTCTGCCGGGCCACAGCGGCATCGATGCCTGCCGGGACATCACAGCCCGCTGGCCCGAGACACGTGTGATCATGCTCACCTCTTACGCAGAGGACAAGCGACTATTTGATGCCATCGCTGCCGGGGCATCTGGGTACGTTCTGAAACAAATTGACAGCGACGACCTGGTACGGGCTATCGAGAGAGTAGGGCGCGGCGAAGCAGTGCTGGATCCCACACTCACGCCCAAGGTACTGCAGCGAGTACGGGAGGCGGAGCACTCAAGACCCGAAACAGCTTTTCGGGTCCTGACGGAGCGGGAGCTGGAGATTCTGGCCCGGCTTGCTGAGGGCAAGACCAATCGGGAGATCGCCCAGGAGCTGTTTCTCAGTCACAAAGCAGTTCGTAACTACGTGAGCACTGTCCTGCAAAAGCTGGGCATGGCCAACCGCACCGAAGCCGCGGCCTATGCTATCCACCACCACCTCGACGAGTACCTGTCGAAAGACTGAAACATGGGCTGGGTGTGGGATTGAGGCCCCAGTTATTTGTCTACGTGGCCCGACTACTCGAAGCGCTCGAAGAAGGGCGGAAGGTGCCCACCAGGCCCAAGGCGATCAGGATGAGGGTCCAGGTGAAGATCCCCTGAAAGTTGACCTCCTTGTCCTTCCACCGACTATGCAGTACGACCCAGGCCACTAGCCAGATCAGTATCGCCAGGGTGGTTTTACCGGATAGCGCCCCGGCAGGCTTGTAGAAATTGAGGAACTCCTTAATCGTAACTTTTAAGCAGGGAGCCCTCCATCATGGGGCTCAATTTCAAGACCTTTTGCTCCAACTGAGCCCTTTCTTGGGAGAGCCGGCTGACCCTCTGGCGAATCTGACTGTCATCTATCTGAAATATATTGTTTTCTTTCACATCTCAGATTATAAGCCTAAAGAAAAGGCCCCTCTCAACCATTTTGTCAGAATGGCCCCAAAGGGCCTCTTTAGCAGGAGAATTTAGCTTAATCCGAAACTACTGCACCTCTGCAACAAACCCGTTAACGCTTGTACCTGGGGTAATTTAGTGATAAATAATAAGCCACGGGAAAAACATGGCAAAAACTCCGGCAAGAATTACACCGATGGTAAAAATTATATGTTTTGCCAATGAATTTTCTGTGGGTTCTTTAAAAAAGCCCAGATAAAAAGATAGAAGAAGTACTACCACAAACACAATGGTCATGAGAATGCCCTTTGCTACCCAATGGTGCCATAATATGGCACCAAGGAAAGCTTTAAAAGCGGGAAAGATGATTGCCAGAATGGTTATCGCTACCACGAACCCGATAGCAATGTTAGTAGCAAAAAGCGCTGAGATTGGAAGCTTCGCTTTTTCACCCTCCATGTTATCTCCTTTCATTCTATTCATTCTATTAGTCCTAGCCTTCCTGTTTTAGCAACAATGACACCCGTGATTGCCATAAGAGCCGCCAGAAGGAGCAGAAGAAGAACGAGGATTAAAACAAGACGCCTCAGTCCACTTTCTTTAGCAACTCGGTCACCCACTTTGGAAAGTATGGTGGCGATAGAAAACCCCACAAATGGCAAAAAGAGGAAGGCATGCTCTTTCCACTCCATAATAATCTCATGAGCCCAGGGAAACGGACCGCCTTTGATAAGTTCTTTGACCGGTCCATAAGGCACCCTATAGAGATAGCCACCCACCAGCCAAGTTATAATTAGGAAAACTGTGCCTACAAAAGAGGCGCCTTGTAGCCTGGTAATATTAGCTCTTTCGCCAGCAACAACAAGCTCAATAAATACCCATAGGAAAGCAAGAATTACTATATATCCAGAAAAAACATGCGCACCTGATATGATTGCGTGGAAAATATCCTCCATATTTCCTCCTTTCCGCCTTGTGGCTTTTAAAGTTGTCCGGGACAATAATAATCCGCTCCCCCGTATTCTTCTTTCTCACCTCCCTTCTGCTCCTTTATTCTCTGCAAGAGCCATCACCTGACTTTTTCTCTCCCAACTATAGCCTCGCAGCTTATTTCTGAGTAGAGTCGCCTGTCCTCTATTCGTAGGGACATATGTCACAAATTTCCAGAGAGTAGGAAAATCGCTGGGAAATGGTCGATCCTCCCAGGATTCTACTTTTGGGCTCTTGACAGGTCGGCTACCCTAGATTATAGGAGTGGGGGGCATATCCATACTGCAAACGTATGATGGCGATATCACCGAGAGGATAAATTGTCGCTATCGTGGAGAGGGTCGGATTTATGCAGACTGGATAACCCCCTGGACCAGCTCTATTGGGAATTTAATAAGGGAGAAAAAGGATGAAGGTCACAGACCCTGTATGTAAGATGGTCATTGATGATAAGGATGCTGTTGCCACATCCACATACAAAGGCATCACTTATTATTTCTGTTCAAAGGCATGCAAAGAAGACTTTGATAAAAATCCAGAATCTTTTATTAGCCGCATGCCGAAGATGGAGGAGATGATTGCAGCCATTGCGGAAAAGGGATCTGAACATCCACTGGCTGAGGCCATAATAAAAAGGGCAAATATGATGGGACTGAGCAGGCCCGATTATGAAACATTTGAGGCTATTCCGGGACATGGCGTTATGGTGGTGTACGAAGGCAAGGAGATTTTAATCGGCAATAGAAGACTTATGAAAGACAGAGGCATACCATACGAAAATAAAGAGGCAATCATCTCTGACCTTGAAGAAAAGGGAAATACGGTGATGATTGTTGCCAGAGAAAAGAAGCTCATGGGATTCATTGCAGTGGCAGACACACTGAAAGAAAATGCTGGGGATGTTATAAAAGGGCTAAAGACATTATGAAGATGTCGTTTAATCAGGTAAGCAACCTTCTTCACGGGCTCCAGACGACTGTGAGTAGCCCACCAAAACCATCTTCTCCAATATTGGGTAGCCTCCTCTCGACTCGGGCAGTCCCAAAGACGCCTAAGGTTCTCCTTGATGGCCCAGGCCCGCCCTACCTTGAGATCCAGGCTCTTGAGACGCTCAAATTCTTCCTTACGCCTCAGGGGGATATTTTCTTGCCCATAAAGCCAAAGATACTTGGTTCCCTTGAGGGTCTCATCCCCTTGTTTCTTCAAGAGTTGGTGCTCTTGCTTACGAACTGTATCTACCGCTTCGGCCATGTGGCTCAGGATATGAAATCGGTCG
>NZ_BLRZ01000044.1 GCF_013281975.1 Candidatus Hakubella thermalkaliphila
CACCGGTGGGCCGATAAAAGGCAAACGCACCTGCCCACCGTGGGTATGGCCACACAACGCCAAGTCAATCCGTCCTTCTGGCAACATCTCCGTAAAGTCGGGGTTGTGCACCAGGAGCAGCCTCGATTCCCCATTCGGTATCCCTGTGAGCAGGCGGACCAGCCCAGCAGCCGCCTCCTGCCACATGGCCCGGAAGTCGCCAAAAGAGCTGCCCAGAAAGCCGGTGTAGCCGGTGTCCTCGATACCCAGAAGCCAGAGACGGACACCCTTCACCTCTAGAGGATGCCGTCCGTTCCGCAGCACTACGATACCTGCCTTGGTCAGGTTGCTGGCCACCTTGTCGGGATCGGTCCAGACATCATGGTTGCCCAGCACGCCGTAGAGGCCGTAGCGAGACCGGAGCGATGCCAGCTCGCGAGCGCAAGGGGTGCTATAGCCGGCTGAGCGGTAGACGAAGTCCCCAGTCAGGACAACCAAGTCGGCCCCCAGGGTGTTGGTTACTTCCACACTGCGACGCAGGTCCTCGGAGCTCACGTGTGGCCCCAGGTGGAAATCGCTGAGTTGGACGATGGTGAAGCCGTCCAGTGCCTCTGGCAAGCCAGGTAGCAGGATGCTCAGACGGATCACTTCAAGCCAGCGGGGCTCAACCTCAGTCGCGTAGACCGGCCCCAGCACGCTCGCCACTACCCCGCTCAGCAGGGTGCCGCAACCAAGTCTCAGGAACGTCCGGCGAGACATAATACGTTGCTTAGTTGGTAGACCGTTCGCTGTTTCGCTCACTGTGACTCACCGTCTACTCATGGCGACACTCATTTTAGGTATTTCTCAATATTTTGCAAATGTTGTTCATAAGTGCGGGCAGGATGAATTTTGCCTCCTTGGTCGTGCAAGAAATAAAGATACTCAGTTTCCTCAGGATAGATAACCGCCCTGATGGCGGCTAGTCCAGGACTGCAAATGGGAGCCGGGGGGCGTCCTTCATAAAGATAGGTGTTATAAGGTGAATCAACTTTATAGTCTTCTGGTTTTACCATAGGCCACCAATTCCCCTCCTCTCCTAAAGCATATTGTACAGTAGCATCTATCTCAAACCTCATCCCTTTTAGCCACCTATTCCAGATGATTCCTGAAATCAGGGGCATCTCTTCTTCACTTGCAGTCTCTCTTTGCACCAGAGAAGCCAGGATAATAAGAGTATCATTGCGAATGTTGGCCTGCTGGGCTTCTAGGAAAAGTTCTCTAACTTTTTCATTAAAATTGCTCATCAGTCTTTGGGCTACCTCTTTTCCTGAATAATCTAAATTGAGCAGGTAGGTATCGGGAAACATATAGCCTTCCTGGGCGAAATTAAGAAAATCGGATTTCTGCTCCTCACCCCACCTGAGTTTTGACCCAAGGATCTCCGCCAGCTCTTCTACCCTAAGTCCTTCAGGCAAGAGAACCCATCTCTGGTAGGGGTGGTTAACCAGGGTGTCCGCTAAGGTCCAGGCGGACATAGCTTTGGAGATGAGATAGCCCCCGGGCTCAATTTTTCCGTGCCAGCCCTTGATAGTGAGGACCATATTAAAAGCCCAAGGGCTTCTTATATAGCCTTGGATATGGAGCTGATGAATCAGCTCTTTTTCTGAGGTCCCTAAGTTAATAACCATTCTCTCTTTAGGAGCCTTACTTTGGGGAGCAGAAAATTGATAAAGAGCAAAGAGAGCCAAGAGAAAGCTGGCTATGAGAACTACTGCCACTCCCATGATGATTTTTTTACTTCTGTTCCAAGTTGACATAGTAAAACCTTCTTTTCATATCAAACTATTCTTTGCCGCTGCTTCTCCAAAACCACTTGCTTCCTCTCGATCTTGGGCGAGCAGCTACCCAGAACTCACAGGTACTTCCATTGTTGCTCTGCTACATATATTAACTCCCCAGCCTGTCAGATCCTGTCACCCAAGCCCGGCCGAGCCTGCCGGCCCTTGACTTTGCCTCGCCACAGCGAGCTGTCGGAAAACAAAGAAATGGTAGTCATCTTGGATTGTTGCTCGAAGTACAGAAAATGGCAAGCATTTTGACTCCTTCAAGGTAGCTTGGGAGGTACATAGATGCTGTGATCTCTTGTAAGGCGCCACCATGGAGGCCTGCTAATCAAATTAACGGACCTTGTTGGTGCAAATAAAAGCACCGTCAAATATTATTCTGCTCATATTCTGTACCCTTTTCTACAAAAATTGAGATTTCTCCTGCTATCCCGCCACATTTGCCACATTTGACCTTTATGTGTTAGTATTAGTGCAAATGTCAGGGGAGATCATAAAGTCTTAATAGTTTAAGCATGTCTGTGGAGCTTTGAAGGTCTGGTCAGAAAACGAGCTGAGGATCAGAATGGCTAAAGTAAAGACCGAAGACGGCTTCCTAGAAATATCGGCCCAGTGGGGCCAAGTTGATCTGAAAATCGAGCTTTCCTACACAGGCTTATACTTCATTGCCTATTTAGTTCTCTTGTCCTTGCTTTTCTTTTCCTTAAGCCTTCCCCCTTTCCAAGCCTATTGGTTTATCCCTCCTTTTCTTTTGGCTCTTCTCCTGGGGGTGGCTTTCTATGGGGGTTTGGACTATCGCTATTTCATAGTCTCAAGTTTGCTTTTTTTGGTCAGCTCTCTTTATTTCTTCATGGTCGGCGCAGAGCTCCTGGCCCAGAGCCTGGCCAGCTATGCCTTGGGGTTTTCTGGTGTCGGCCTCCTCTTTATTCCCCTTGGCCCTTTAGTGAAGAAAATTAGAGACAGGGGCTACCTTGCCCTTCTGCGGAGAGCCTATGTCTATCTTTTTTTGCTCTTGGTGTTACCTCTTCCCTTTTTTATGGTCAACAGTCTCTATCAGGCGGAGATAAGAAAAGTGCTGGGCTCATCCGAGCCCAGGCTAGAGGCCAGGGGGCTTTTATCGAGCGGCCTGATCTACCCCTTAAGGTCGCATGAAAAAGAGGCCCGGAGGGCTTTAGAAAAGTCCTTTGGGGTTGTTCTGGTGCAAGAGATTCCCTCCCGATTTCTGAAAGGAAAGGAGATCATCTACGGAGCTGCCTATAACGACCTGAATGAGACCCCAAAGTGGATGGAGCCGGATAGAGAGTACACTGTGCCTATGGAAATCATCAACACTGGTTCAGCCACCTGGGAGGTGGAGGGAGACAATCCCATCCACTTTAGCTACAGGTGGAGTGATCCAGAGAGGAAAGAGATCATCATCCGTGACGGCCTCAGGACTCCTCTGCCCCGCAAGGTAGGGCCGCGCGAAAAGGTGACGCTTGAGGCTAGGGTGCGAAGCCCATCTACAAGGGGTACTTTTATGCTCTCCTACCAGTTGGTCAAAGAAGGGGAGTTTTGGTTCGAGGATACTGGCGTAACTTCCTTAAGAAGGATAGTGACTGTATCTCCGGTAAAAGAGAGCAAAGAATTTTCCGCTGATTTCCTAGGAGACTACAATATCGGCTTCATCAATAACCAGGCTAAACAATTGTCAATAGAGGTCCAGGTGGCCCATGAGGGAAGCTACCGGCTTCTGATTGGAGAAAGGTGGCAGGGTACTCTCAAGACCTTGAGAGTGAAGGTAGATCAAGGAGAGTGGCAATCTGTGGCCTCTGGGAGATTGGAGGAAGGTCTAGCTGATTTAGGTAAGATCTACCTGGATCAGGGAACCCATAGGGTTTATCTTAAAAACTCTGTGCCCAGCTATAACTTTGACTGTGCTGGGGTGTGGGGCATTCTTCTGCTCAAAGAATCTGAGAGGAGTGCCGTGTCCAGCGCCGGAAGCTCTGGAACCGATGTAGGGGAGGAGGGAGGACAACAGGCAGGGTCCTCTGTCAGTTGGGAGAGGATAAACCGGATAAAGTATTGGGTGCGGGCGAAGAGCGAAACTCCTTTCTTTTTGTATCTGAACTCCCCCTACAACCCCAACTGGCTGCTTACCAGCAAGGGGAAGGTCATCCCTCTGCACTACCAGGATGAGAAGGGCGGAAATCTGTGGTTTATCAAAGAAGCAGGGGAATATGATCTGGTTCTGGAATATCGGGGTGTAGACATCCTGGCTGCCCTTAGATGGGCCAGCCTGATAGCTGTTCCCCTGTTCATTATTCTCATTCCTGTGGACCTTTATCGCCTGAGGAAAAGCAGAAAAGTACTTTCCTCGCCTTCAATAAAAACTTCAAAATAGATCTATTATTTCAGTTCTTCGATTTTCTGTCTAAGTTGGGCGATTAAATTCTCGTCTGTGGTCAGTGAGATCATTTTTAAGTAATCGTTTATGGCCCGAGTCTTCATATTTTCAGAAGCACATATTTCCGCCCGAGCACCATAAGCCTCTATTCTTTTTGGATTGATTTGAATAGCCTTAGTAAAATCGGCGATTGCTTTTTGGGAATCTTCTAAGGTATGATATAAACGACCTCGTGCCACGTATGCCTCATAATATTTGGGGTTTAATTGGATGGCTTTGTCGTAGTTGGACATGGCCAGGTCATAAGATTTTCTCTGAACATAAAAGTTTGCCCGAGTCAAATAAAGCCCTTCATTGCTGGGGTCGACTCTGATAGCCTGGCTATAATCAGCCAAAGCTTTATCATATTCAGCCCTGCCTAAATAAAGCCCGGCTCGGCTTAGGTAGAGCCCTGCAAGTGATGGAGCTAAATCTATGGCTTTGCTGTAGGAAGCCAAGGCATCTTGATATCGACCCATGGCAGCGTAGATATCCCCGGTTCTCTGAAAGGGAAAGGGATTTTTGGGGTCTATTTCCATTGCTTTTTTGAGGGTAGCAAGCGCACTATAGTTGTCTCCCCGTGAAGAATAAAGCGAAGCCAACTGAAAGCGATTATCTATGTTTTCGGGATCTAGCTCAATTATTTTCTTGTAATTAAAGATTGCGGCATCGATATCTCCCTTGTTACGATAAGCCTCTGCCCGTCTTCTATATGCGCTTATGAATCGGCGATCCAGCGCAATCACTTTGGTGTATTCTTCTATGGCTTCGTCCCATTTTTGCTGTGCAAAAAGCGCTTCTCCCTTTTGGAAATGGTCAGTCGGCGTCCCACCTGGACTGCCTGTGATGAAGAAAAGTGTGATTGAGGATAAAATGACTATAACTCCTATGGAAATGAATAAAAGTCCACTTCTTTTCATTGATTTGCCTTTGCTCAAGATTCTTAAGATTTTGTAATATTGTAGCAGATTTATTTTCTGGGTACAATATTAGAATCAGTATTTTTTGGAAATATTTGGTTTGGGATTGGAAAACAGAGATACAGGACTGTCCTTTGGAAGAGAGAATAAGTAAAAGATTGCAGTTTTGAGGTGAAAGGTTCGGGGTAAAGATGGGACCTTGGCTCATTTTGGTTATTGGAGTTATAAGCGGGTTCTTGATCATATTGATCGGTATCTACATTTACCGAGTACCCATGTCCAAGGAGTCAAAGTCACACCTCCAGGAAGAAGCACGCTCGATTGCGAGGATTACCCTTAGTAAAGGAGGGAAACCTTATCGGCTGGAAATAAAGATGCCCACAATCCCCAAGCGCCTGGCAGATTTTGTTCCAAGTGCTCGCTTTGGTCTTTATGCCATAGCGGCTTTCCTTGCAGGTGCCATACTTTTTAGCACCTTCTTCGGGATTATAGGAATTTTTGGTTTCATGGTACGCCTTCCCTACCTTCTCATAGCATATTTTCTTTTGTGCCTGGCTTATAGGCTTGATTCCAGAGTTTCCATCGGTATTGCTCTGTTTTTGTTGGCTCTTTGCCCCATTCCCCTGATAATGGGAGATGATTATAAGGCGGAATCAGCTGCGAACGTAGCTTACGCTTTTCTGGCTATGGGGGTGTTCTTCCAATTAATTGAATTGTTCAGGGAGAGAAGAGTATCAGTCGAGGGGGAGGAATCTGGAACACCTGTGCCTGAGCCAGGGATAGCTCCTAAAGTTGGGGAAATCTCACAGCGGCTTTCCTCTCGTGCTACTGTTGGCCGCAGAAAGGCTAGACGTCGATTCTTGATCGGGCTAGTGGCTCTGATTACCGTGGTTTCTTTAGGGGGTGGCATTTACCTTGCAGGACGGTGGTTCTTTGTTAGTGAGAAGGCGCAAGAAGTTGCGCCAGAAGTGACAACGAAAGCTGAACCAGCACCCCCAACAAAGGTGGAAAAGGCACCCGAGGCTAAACCATCACCCCCACCAAAGGTGGAGAGGGCACCCGAAGCTAAACCATCCTTAGAAATCGATAAGAGTAAAATCAAGATTCAAGTGTTAAATGGAAATGGGGTGGCAGGAGAAGCTGCAAGGATTGCTGATGTTTTAAAGGGAAGCGGCTTTGATATCCAAGCTATCGCAGATGCAGACTACGATGCTTATCCCCATACCTTTATCCGTCATAAGCCTGGGCAAGGAGACATAGCAAATGCTGTAGCCCAAGAAATTGAGAAATTCTATCCCGCTTTGCTTTATTCAAATCTATCTGCCGATGCGGACATAGACATTGTGCTTATCCTGGGGCGAGATAAAAAGGGTGGGCTGGTCTCTGAACCAGTTATTGATAAAAGCAAGGCGAGGATAGATGTTCTTAACGGAAATGGCATTGCGGGTTCGGCTAGAGAGATTGCCGATCTTCTTAAAAGGAATGGTTTTAACATCAGCTATATAGGAGATGCCGACCGGTATGATTACGCTCAGACCGTTATCCGTTACAGATCAGGGGCTAAAGATGTTGCGCAATTGGTGGCCGATGAAATCAAACCCAAGTATTCAGCCATTTTGGAGGAAGAACCACTTCTCGATGTTGATATCGTTGTCGTATTAGGGAATAGGTAGAAAACTGATAACCGATCTTTCGCACTTTTCAATTCTCAATCTCTTTACTCCTAAATCATTTCATATTCCCAAGAAATATGAAAGGCTATTTCCGCTATTAGCCCTTGCTGTGCCCTTGTTGGCAATTTTTTACCCCCTGGTATTTCTGGGTAAAGTCCCCAATTATATGGACCCCATGACCCAATTTGTGCCCATTCGAGTATTTATAAAAAACAGTATTGGCGTTACTGCAAAAAGGTCAAAATTTGTGTATTTGGCTCTGTCCGGCGAATCTAAATCGGATGGTAAATTGGCCCAAAATCTGGTTTTTGCAGTAACGCCAGTATTTCTTCCGGGATTTTTCCCCTCTGGAATCCTGATCAGGCTGGTGGGGTTACAGTAATAGGCAATCCTCAGGCGGCCTTGCTTTACCCCATCAATTTAATTCTTGACCTGTTATTTCCAATCAACTACAGTTACGGCTTAAGCAACTTCCTGCACTTTCTCTTAGGCGGCCTCTTCTTATATCTTTTTTTGCGCTCTTTGAATATCAAAAGGGCATCAGCCATTTTGGCTGGATTGTGCTTTTCGCTCTCCGGATTTCTATTACCAAAGATAGCCCTTCCCCCGATACTACAAACTATGATCTGGTTTCCGCTCATGCTTTACGGGGTGGAGAAAGTCTCTTTCTGTCTTGGGGAACCTTGCTTTAGAATGTCTTCCACCAGAAGCTCAGCGGCTAGCTCAAATCCCACCTGGGATTCCGGCTCTGCCGGATAATCCACCCAAAAGCGGGCCTCTTTGCCATCCCTTACAGCCAGAAGCATTCTTTTGGTGTGGCTGAGTTTATGCTTCCAGAGGGTCTTAAGGCGCTTCTGGGTGGCGTTTTGGGGCTCCCCCAGAGAGGCTAGTTTCTCTTCCAGATACACCAGGGGCTTAAGCAGGACCTTCTCATCGCGTCTCATCCGTGGTTGCTTCATCGTTCTAAGCGGCAACTTCCCGCAACGTTTAAGCATTTACGGACTGGAGAAGCAAGTTAGGCTAAGCGTAGCGTAGCTGCAAACTTTGTATTAGGCGATGTCCCTGTATCAGACAATACCCATTGTAAACAGCACCCGGCTTTCAATTGCCGAGAGTGTCTCTTGCCTCACTGTTCCGAGCTTTCGTTGCAACCGTGTCTTATCCAAAACTCGCAACTGATGACAGAGCACAACGGAATCGCTCGCCAGCCCACCTTCGCCCTTGGAGATTTGCACACACGAAGGTAGAGAGGCGCGACGTAAGTTGGTCGTCAATGGGATGGCCAGAACTGTCGGGGCAAATTTGCTTACCACATCGTTTTGAAAAATGAGCACGGGCCGAATCCCTGCCTGTTCCGAACCACGTGTGGGATTCAGATTTGCCAGCCAGATTTCGCCACGGTTGGTGGTCATCAAGCGTCCTCTTTTATTAACCCTTTGGCGTAATCTGACATCCCTTCTTCGGCAAGCTTGCGGTCTTCGTCAGCAAATTCGGCGTAGAGAGCAGCTAACTGGGTCTCAGCGAGTGCCGGCCTCGCCTTGACCCGAGCCCGAAATTTCAGAAAGGTCACGTATTCGGCAATCTCTTTGAGTTCGGCTTCGCTCAAGCTGTCGAGCTCTTGGGTGACTTGTTCTTTGATCGACATAACTTATCCTCCCCAAAACAGGGAATCGGAAATTTTGGTAGCAAATTGGTAGCAAATTGGCTTAAACGAGGGCTACTTGTCAATATAGCTACAATCTGAATAGCCTCTGACCAGGTAAAATGTTGGTGGGTCGTGCAGGCCTCGAACCTGCGACACCCGGATTAAGAGTCCGGTGCTCTACCATCTGAGCTAACGACCCTGGCGCGCCCGGAGGGATTTGAACCCCCGACCTGCGGATTCGAAGTCCGTCGCTCTATCCACCTGAGCTACGAGCGCAAACCATTATCACGGACAAAAATTGGGGTGAACGAGGGGATTCGAACCCCCGACCTCAGGAGCCACAATCCTGCGCTCTAACCAGCTGAGCTACGTCCACCACAACAGTTTTCTGGCGCGCCCGGAGGGATTCGAACCCCCGACCCACGGATTAGAAGGCTGGCCGGGGTCTTTATCCATGTTTCTCCATGGCTCGCCATAACCTATTTTAACAGGGAAAACAAGACCGATCAACTTCCCCCCTGTCTCCCACTTTTACCTGTGCCAGATCATACACAGGTACGGAAGCCGTGCGCTTAGGAGCTACCTCAGACCACACCACTTCTTGCACCCTTTCCAGGATATCGGGGCGCAGTAGCACCTCACCACACTGGCGACATACCTCAGCAGGCATATTCTCCAGAATGATGATCTTTCCCTTATATTGCTACCAGGTGAGGTCGGGTGAGGACATGGAGGTGTGTTGTCGAACGGTCATTGAGCACTTCCGGATGGGGCGCTCATCCTGTCTCGTACAAAGGTCAGAAACTCCCGCAGCGCTTCCTCGGGAACTTCGCTCCGGTGACTCTCCACAACGTTAGTTTCACTCGCGATGTGAAAGTGTTTGGGAAAGGTCGCCACCGACTGCCAGCGCTTGTGGAGTGCATTGTCCTGCCGGTAGATGGTGCCGTCAACCGCCCGACGCTCCCTGTAGTAACTATATCGGTCCGCTAATTTCAGCGAGAACCAGATATCCACAAAGCTGCCGTCGGTCAGGATGACACGAACTTCGTTGACGCCGGGGACGAAAGCTTCCACCACGATGTCAGCACACTCCAATTCGGCGATCTCGCGCAGTCGCTCGACATCCACCAGACTCATGACAGGGTCTCAAGAAGCTGCAGCAGGCGGTCCCGCTTATACTCTAGATGGTCCAGGCGCTGCAAATCCCGCCAGGAATCGGCCTCTTCCAGCGTGGCATCCTCATAGTGGGCTTCCATCTCCTCAACGCTAGATACGCCATAGCGGCCGCTGATCTCAAAGATCTCAGCCTTGACCTGACGGAGTTGGCGCTCCAAGAAGCTGCGTAGCCCCTGCCTCAGCAGGTCGTCTTCTGAGACGTGCAGCTCTTCGGCCACTGTTCTGAGAATCGCATGTCCCTGTATGGTCATCGCCCGCCCCCTCTGGCCTCAAATGTTGACTCATGTTGGTAATGCTGATAGTCTCCTGCCCATTCCACAAAATTATTCCAAGAGATTATTGAATTCCTCTATTGAAATATAAGCATCACGTATTAGTGATCTTAGGAGACCCCGATCCAAAATTTTATGATCAGGGATTGAAAGGGTGGTTATCATCCCTTCTTTTTTCATGATGATGTGCCGGCTACTGCCCCTTCTTACGACAGTCCAACCAGCTTTCTCGAAAGCCTTCACTGCCTGCTTACCTGAAATTACAGGCAATCTTGCCATTAGACGGCAACCTCAAAAAAGGCCAATTCTCCGGTAGGAGGAAACAAGTCCTTGTCTAAGGCTTCCAGACATCCCCTTATAGCATCTTTAATATTTTCGAGAGCTTCTTCAATTGTCTCTCCCTGGGAATGGCACCCGGGAATGGCTGGGCAATGGACCACATATCCAAAGTCCTCACCCTTTTCTATAACTACCCGATATATCATAACTTACCTCCGCTTGAAAGGAGACAGTTTAAACACTTAGCTATCTCAGACCCTCATAGTACTTGCATGGATAACTTCTGGTAGCTCAAATTCTATTTTTCCACCTATAACTTCTGAGGCATCAATGACTTCTATCCCGATAAGTTTTTCATCTTGGTCAAAGTCAGCATGAACACCAGGAGTAACAGGGAAAGCAGAAACTGGGTTAAGTCCATTCTCTTTTAAGGGATTCCCTGTTGCCTCATTTAAAAATGTACTTGAAATGATGGGCTTTCTCGCCGCGATTCTTCGTAATGTTTTTTCAGTGTTTCAGCTTCTTCCCACTGCCAGAAATCCTGTTCAACATCAAAGGCATAAGCATCTTTTTTAACAGCACCGCTCTTTAATCTTTTTATAATAGAGCTTCTATCTCATCATCTGAAAAACCGAACTGTCTGAAAATACGCAAAACGTAAGGCGGGGACAACTCTTTTGCTCCCATGTCTATAGGAACCACTCTCTTCTTCCCTTCGTGATAACGGAAATATATTTTATGATCTCCCTTACCTTCTCTCAAAAGGGCACATCCACCTAATTCCAAAAATCGTATCAATTCTTTTGGCTTCAGGGAAGGAATGTTTTTAGGCATAGACTGCTCTTAATTCATATTCTTCCAAGACTGGCTCCTTCCCCTCAACTATTAGGAATTCATGGAGTTCTTTTATGGAAATAGGCGCATGATATATATCGCCCTCTTTTTTACATTCCTCTTCAAAGCACTCTATGGCTTCTTTAAGTTTTCTAATCGCATCATCCTTTGTGGCCCCCTGGCCTACTAATCCATTTTCAAGGCAAAGCCCCACCCAATAGCTTCCGCTTCTTCTCAATACTGTGGTATAGAAATCCATTCTATAGGTTGCCTCCTTTCTTCAAACGATATGTCTCATTTTTAATTTAAAACGTCCCGCGTTTATCACGTCGCCCCCCACCCAACCCGCTCCTGCCAAAAGAAGAGAGGTCCCCGGGGCTCCAGCTTAATCGCAATGGCGACAAACAATGCAATCGGCAAAGAGAGCATTATGCATGCCAATGATAAGGCAAGATCAAGAACTCGCTTGACTCTTCGATTGTATAAACTGCACTTGGCACAAGAAATGAGGATAGGGGTAAATGACGCATCATGCACATGCTCAATGGGAACCTTGCGAGTTAAATCCTGATAGAAGACTTGCATATCATAAGCCTCCAGGAGAAATGTGGACCTGCTACTCCATCCTCTCCCTAAGAAAGAGTTTCACCTGCTCCTCATCGGCTATCAGCTATTAAGCAACTGATTCGAGCTTCAATCTTTCTATACGTGAGCGTACAGGTTTCAATTCTGTGATTGTCACATACACCACTGGATTATCCTTTTCAGCCACACTTTGTGCTGTTTCTCTTGCCCAGTTGTTAAACTCTTCATCACCCTCAATCTGCATAACAACAAGAGCATTATCTGGTAAACTATCAGCAAATTCAGGATGCTCTAAAATGTACCTATCAAATTCCTTAACCAGCATGCTGTTTTTTTCTACATATCTCTGCTTATTTGTCATGGAAAATCTCCTTTTAAAAATTTCTCCCTGTAAAGTTCCCAATGTTCATTAATGTCGTCGTCTGCCAGAGTTAAAGCATCTTCGTAGTCCAGGTAAAGATTTACCTTCCTGCATCTTCCTTTAATATTATAGCAATCTTTATGCACATAATCATGCGCACAATCATAACGTATTACTTCCTTCCATAACCCACCAGTTTTCACCTCAAGTTGAACAACAAAATTTGTAATCTTACCAGCTTCTGAAATATGGTAATGCCTTTTCCTTGCGTCCATATCAAGCATTATTAGATACTGTTTCTCTGGCATCTCCCACTCTTTGCTTCTTCCAAGATATCAGCGCCAAAAACTTAGGAGACGGATAGCGGTCACACAAAGTCCCCTTACGCTGTTAGTACCATTTGATCCGAGACAACCCAGGCGGCGTACTTGATTGCTTGTTGCACATCCTCAAGTTCCAGCTCTGGATAAGCATCGAGCACGTCCTGGATGGATTTGCCGCCCGCCAGCATCTTAAGGATGACGCTGACCGTGATGCGCATGCCTCGAATCGTCGGTTGACCCAGACAGATGTTCGGGTTAATCGTAATGCGGTCTAATCTCTCCATGTGTTATCCCCTTGTTACTTTCATTATTACCACATGCCCATGCTCATTACAAGGACTGATGCGGAGGGATGAGAATAGAGCTATCCTCTTTATTTCCTTCAAGTATTCGTCTAATATCATTGTGACGCAGCTTGCTGTCAAAGAATCTCAAGGCTCAAGGGTGAACTCCCTGAATAGTCTCACACGTTCTTCGCTACGTTCATAATGACCAAGAGAAAAGAATGTATTTGAATGAACCATAGGACAATCCCGTTTTCTTTTGAATTAATATTTATCCTGTGGATTGGGGTTATTACTGCTTTATCTCTGCTACCCGTGCCAGAAGTTGGAGCACCGGAGAAATCTGACAAGATAGCTCACTTTATTATGTATCTAATAACATGTGGGATATTCTATTTTACCTTCAGGCTAAGAATTAAGAAGATAATCTTATGGGCAGGAGTTTTCTCTTTTGCTTACGGTTTGTCAATGGAGCTAGTTCAGGCGATACTACCCTACAGGGAGTTTTCCTTAGTAGACTTGTTTGCCAACACTGCTGGAGTAGTGTTGATGCTGTTATATCTAATGGCAAGGGATAAGGTCAAAAGATCCTTAAGATAGAGAGGCAAGTTCATCGTTTGGATTGCCAAACTATACATCGATAGCCAGACCGGGCTTTGTAGCCCACCAGAAGTCATGCTATACACTATAAATGTCAGCGAGCTGAGATGGGGATGGGAAGTGCTAAAAAGGAGCGCAATGAGCACGGTTTATCAAGACGCCTTTTTCAAGCAACTTTCCGGCGTCCTTCCAGACATTTGGTTCTGTACCGGGCAGGACTCAGGGTAGCCAAAAGTGAGTTAGCTTCAGGGCCTTTAGCGAAGTGCCTGAAAATTTTGGCCACAAATTGGCCACAAAGGGGATCGAAATGATAATCTGGTGGGATTAAGCGGCGGCCAAATAGCCTTTGATTAGGTGAAATGGTGGCGCGCCCGGAGGGATTCGAACCCCCGACCCACGGATTAGAAGTCCGTTGCTCTGTCCACCTGAGCTACGAGCGCACTTTAAACATTATTAGTCAATTCGGGCACTCAACGGCAAATATGGAGCGGGAAACGGGACTCGAACCCGCGCATTCAGCTTGGAAGGCTGACGCTCTGCCACCTGAGCTATTCCCGCCCGCTAACCATCCGCTATTATTTACCAAAGAGGTTACTCTGGTCAAGGGAACATTTTGGAGAGCTGGTGAGCCACACAACCAACCAGGAGCCATATTCCCTTTGTGGAGTAATTATATCAATTTTTTATCAGCGGGGGGAGGGGCCGAATTCTTCACTTGTGGACAACATTCCCTTCCGACTCACTGAAATCAATACCTCTTTCTTGGAGATATTTAAGCATGGCCTCAAGAAAATCCTTTGCATCCTCAATACGCTTTTGGACTCGCTCTGATTCTGGACAAAATGCGACATCATAGTCAGCCAGATATCGGTCATCTTGCTGTTCTCTTAGTATTCTAGAATATTTTGAGTCAATTTTACTCGTCTTTATTAAATGCAGACCAAAAAGTCTCTTTACAGCTTCATGAGAATCAACCCGTATATTTTCAAAAAGCAAAACTGCCTTTGCAGCGTGTAAAATCGCATAATAAGAGCGGGAAATAGCATCTTCAAGAAATCCTTCTTCAAATAGACGCTCTGCAGCTCCTATAGATTTTGTTGACCGCTGGATCTCTTTTTCTATTTCTTCTTGATGGGGATGTCTCATATTGTTATTCCGTCCCGCTCAATGTTTTTGACAAATTGGAAGTTTCTATCTCTTAGGTAGGCCAGGTGATTTTTTGAAATAACCTGAATAGATAGAGCAAAATCAATTTCCTCATCTAACTCATAACCTATTTCCCTGATTTTATCTCCCAACGCCCAGTCGTCAGATGGGGTGACAACCAGAATGTCAATATCAGATGCCCTTGTAGCGTCTCCCCTTGCTTTTGATCCAAAAACCATCACACTGAGAATCTCCCCAGGAAACTGCCTTTCGGCTCTTCTCTTAAACTCTTTAATAATTCTTCTTTCCTTCTCGGTGAGTTTCATGATTGTTCACTCCTCAAAAACCTGAATTCCAGTTAATAATAGCATACCCTCCACCTAACCTGGTGAAAACGTAAGCTTTCAGTAAACCTCGTGTTTACCTGGCGCAAGAAGTTCCCTCTA
>NZ_BLRZ01000045.1 GCF_013281975.1 Candidatus Hakubella thermalkaliphila
GGGGGGGGGGGGGGGGGGGGGGGGGGGGGGGGGGGGGGGGGGTGGGGGGGGGGGGTGGGGGGGGGGGGGGGGGGGGGGGGGGGCGAAGCCAGAATATATGAGAAAGCTGGTCACAGAGACCAGGGAGCGCAGGGCTCCTTATCAAGCTGATTATCACGGCTGGACGTTGGGAAGGATAAGCTAGAGAGAGCAGGGCGATGAAGAAATATCTGGCCAGGGCCTATGCTATCCTCATTGGATCAGCGGTGGGAGGAGTGCTCTGGTATAAAGGTCGAACTCTTACCCTCAGGTTCTCGACATGCCATTTTTCATAGCAGTCTGGAGATTTCTTTTCAAACTTCCTAAGAGGGAGTGAGTGTGCCTGGTAGCCTACCATCGCTCGCTGACAACGCTGCTTCTTGAAGTGCCCGCCAGCTTGACAATGAGTTCTGGCAGGGTTTAAAATGAAGACAAATCTGTTGGAAGAGTCGTTGAACTCCGACAACACCAAAGAAAGTTTTTACTCCTCGGGGAGAGAGTAGCATCCGTGGAACCCCGAGGAAATTAATAATTAGCCCCATACCTGGCCAGGGATTCCGTGGCAATGAGGCGATGAGAGTCCATAGAGCCAGAGATAACTGGCAGGGTGGCCACCCACGTAGTTGACATCCATAAATAGATCGTCGCCAAGGACAGAGTGGATGAGTTGGTGTCACTGCTGACCTGAACTTGGTGTGACCAAGGAGGTGTGAGATCTAAGGTGGACCTACTGAGATCGTCAAGCAAGCGGAGTGATGATCTAGCTCAACTGCCCCCCGTATGTCCATAGTCGGGACGACCGCACCTGAATTCTATTCTTAGTCTGGAGACCTCGAACCTCCACAGCTCTTTCTATTCTTTCTGTGACCAACTGTGCTTCCTCCTGGTCAGTTTCGGGCAGGAGGACCACAAATTCATCGCCTCCGTACCTGACAACCACATCTGCTGCCCTGACGTTACTCCTTAAAATCTTAGCTACTTCCTTCAGGATCTCATCACCCACCAGATGGCCCAGACGGTCATTGTAGGCCTTCAAACCATCTACGTCAGCAAAAAGCAGGCTCAAGGGTTTATGGTAGCGCTTGACCCTCTGCTTCTCCTGTTCCATTATATGATTGAAATAACGCCGGTTAAAAAGGCCAGTCAGGGGATCCGTTACCGAAAGTCTCTCCACTTCTTCAAAAAGCCTGGCCCTTTCAATGGCAATAGCACCCAGTGAGGCGAAAAGGCCGGCCATCTCAACCTCTTCTTCAGAAAAGCTTCGCTTCTCTATGGAGTACACGGAGAAAACACCGATAACTCCGCCCTCCGCTTTCAGGGGCACGGTAAGTAAAGAAGTCATGCTTTCCCTTTCCACTACCCCTTTTGAAGGGTAGCTGGCTTCCTCGGCGATGTCCAGAACAGCAATAGGTTTGCCCGTGCGTAAAACCCTGGCGGCCACACTGTCCGCCCCCACCGCAAGCTCCCGCGGCCTGTTCTCAGCATCGGTTCCGCAAGCAAACTTTAACACCAGGGTATCTCTGGCCCGGTCCCAAAGCCTTATAGTGTTAGCGTCTATATTCAGAATTCTGTTCGCCGTCTCCCCTATCTCCTCCAACACTTGCTGGAGGGACATAGCTGAAACTATGCCCTGGGCAATTCCTAAAAGTGAGCTGAGATCTCTACTTCTTAACACTGGGTCCTCCCATAGTATTCCTTCATGAACCTACCAACTCCTCCATGGTCCTCCACTTTGAATCAAATAGGCTTTCTTTATGAATTTGAAGAACTTCTCATGTCCAACCAAAACTAAATATCAAAATTGTGCAAACATGGGCTAACTCTGCGTTAGTTGAGCTTTCTTTTCCTGGGCCTCCTTCTTGCACCTTCCTCCAATGATAGAAATAGACAGGAGATGAGGGGAAACTTACTTCTCTATCTGACGAGGCAAAATGGCAATTATCTAACCAGGCTTTCACCTGTGGAACATAAAAATACCTGGCTAAGCTGCTGGGGGAAGGCTTCCTCGGCCATCTTGGAGGCCCACACCGCAACCTGCCAGCCGTGGTAAAGTTTCACCTTCTCGTCCAGATCCATGGCCGTGGAGAGGGCCAGGATTAGTTGGATGAAGGTGCCGTAGTTGGAGATTATCAGATCCATTCCATATTATCTCCTGCTCCAATGGCTCCAGAATTTCACTCTCTCAGCCCCAGCATCTTCCTCAACTTATTCACGTCATACCAGGACTCGCCGGCCCGGCGGCGTCTCTCCTCGATATTTTCAAAGAACTTCAAAAGCTCCTCTACCTTCTTCTTACCCCTCTTGCTCCTGACCGCCTCCCGAGGGGTCTTACCCCCAAGAGCGGGAACTGGTTGGTCTATCCACTTCTGGTGGTGCTCCTCCATAATGCGACGGAGCTCCTGTTGAACCTCAGGAGATACATCTTTTGATTTGGATGGCCTGGGGCCCTCCTTTTCCTGCTTCTCCTGCTTCTCCTGCTTCTCCTCCCACTCCTCCCTGGCCGCGTCCACATCTTGAAAGGAGTCAGCCAGGTGTTCGATGTATTCACCAAGATGGTGCTCCAGCAGAGCTTTGCCCTGCTCCAGGCGCTCTTTAGACATACATTCCAGCGCCAGGCGAGAGCTCTTCAATACCACGTAGCCCATAATCTTGGGGTGTTCAGTCCCAAAATACCCCTCTCCGGGTTTACGGGGGACCAGCCAGTCGTAGGTGACCTCATCTTGAGCAAACTTTCTTCTTCCGTCCCCCTCATCTCTTTCTGCCGCTTCCCGCCACAACTGGGTCTCCTCCTGAATCTCTTCTTCGTCGAAATCTTCCCCCTCACTCAGCTCAAAACCTGGAATATGGGCCAGCCGCCTCCGAACCTCTTCAGCATTATACACCCGATATATAGCTTTGGAAAAGAGAACTGGATGGCTCTCCACTGTGACCAGCTTAGGAAGTGTCGGAGCCTCAGCGATGGCCATCCACAGATGGTTAAACCGGTAGCCCCTTTCCTTAAATAAATCCTCCCAGCTAGCTCCTTTGTGCTTACGCCGGAGCTTGCTCAATTCCTTTTTGGCAAAGTCCAGTACTTCATCCTTAAAACGAACGGGAAAGAAGTAAATGGCACCACAGATAACGTGGTAATTTCCCATGGGAACAATCCTGGTCAGAATCAAATCCCATTTAACCAGGGCCTGGGAGCCCTTTTTCTCTTTAACCTCTTGCTCTTCTCCGGAGAAAACGTCCCTCACGCGCAGACCCCGGCCAGGTTCTACTTCAACCACCTCATAAAGGGCCATACTGGAGCCAAGTCTGTCTTCCAGCGCCCTTCTTTCTAAAGAAGAGAGGCCATATCCCTGTTCCTCAAGGTATTTCTCAACTATTGTTCCACCCTCTCCGAGAGGGAAGTCAAAGAGATACCATTCGGCAAAACGAACTTGCTCAGCTTCAGAAAGCCCGGGCAGTTCATCTGGCTCATACTCTTCGGCCCAGAAAAGATAAAAAGCCTCATCCAGATCTTCATGAAATCTTGGACTGTAAGCAAACTGCCCCAGCTTAGCTATAGCCCTGTCTGTGGCCTCCCGAAGAGATCTAACCTCCTGATCCACAAGTAGGCAGCAGCGCTTATATTTCTTGCCACTCCCGCAGGGACAGGGGTCATTGCGGCCCACCTGCCTGCTTTCTTTGCGCTCTTCCTCAAGCTCCTGTTCCAACTCCCGGATCGCCAGGTGAAACCCCGGATTTTCGGAATCCAGGGCCAGAGCTTTGCGGAAAGCGTCTAAGGCTCCTCTTTTATCTCCCTCTCTCCTTAAAGTGACAGCATGTACATAATGCACCAAGGCTTCCTGAGGAGCCAGCTTCAGACGCTCTTGAATCTCCCTCCAGGCCTCCTGGTGTCGGCCCTGGGATTGCAATAAAAAGACCAGGCGCACAAAGGCATCCATGTTATCTGGCTCCTGAACCAGAAGCTCCCGAAAAAGCCTCTCCGCTCTTAGAGGAAAAGAGTGCACCAGATCAGTCAGCTCTGGATCATCAGGAGAGCTATATAACATGTACTCGGAGAGGAAATCCAGGTAGTCCGGGATGCGGGCAGGATCCTTCCCTACAAAGATAGCCTTTAACCGCTCCCTTGCCTCCCAATCTTCCAGCTCCAACTCTTGTTCAGGAGTGAGGTCTCGTCTGGGCAGGATAGGGGCGTTGCTCCGCCTGATGAGCCCTGGCAATTCGGGCTCGATCTGAAAACGGCGGTCTCTCAGGAGAATGTCATAGTAGGGATCGGGAGGATATTGAGCCAGATGGGGCTTTGCCGCCAGGGCCAGAGGAATGATGTTACCAAAACTAGAGAGATAGTTGCTCCCACCCATAAACTTATAGGCCAGATCCGCAAACTCCTGGTTGAGCTGCTGGATTAGATCTTCCTTTCGCTCACCCCTGGGCTCTCTCTGGAAGGCAAATCGGCCCTCCTCAGCGTCCCGAACTTTTACCAGAATGCTGTCTCCTGCCTCAAATCCGCTATGTCGGAACCACTTATCCACTCCCAGGATACGGGCGTTAAGCAGTCCGTAGTCGCCCAGCGCTATCACCAGAGGTTTGTCCCAGCCCTCTAACAAAACACATGGCCCATCATCTGCTCTTTTCTGTTCCCTTAGAAGATGGAAGAAGAAGCAAAGGAGGTCATGGCTGATAATAAGTTCTCCTGGCTCCAGCTCCTCTTCTGTGGGTACGATGCGAAAGACCGACCCATTTAAGACCCAGGTCTCCAGCCCCCATTTGCCATCTGGGAAGCGCAAGAACTCCCGTTCGCGGAGAGCCTGCTGCACCATGGCTATGGGATTTTTGGACCGACTCGGTTTGATTTCCAGAATCTTCTGGGCCAGCTCCTCAAGAGACATGGGCTGGCCTCTGGATTTCAGAATGGAAAGGGCGGCTTGTCTGTAGGTCATGACGGACTCCTGTTCGTAGTTTTGGGCAACAATAATTACTTTTCCTGGAAGTATGACGGGTGTGTCTTAAGTTTTCCCATCGTTCTCTTTAGATGTATAATATTCAAAAATCGTACTTTGGAAAACCCAATATTTCGTGGGTGAGACCCCCTTAATGAGTATTACCTTGAAAACAGATTCCCATTCTCATGGTTCGCGGGTAACGGGCCCCCGTAATGAGAATTACTTGAAATCTCGCTTTTTGCAAATCTATCTTTCCTATAAAACTATGGCGCAGTCCGGAAACTCTCTTTAGCTCACAGTGTCCGATGTCGAGAGGGCAAATTAACGATAAAATGGGAGGGTGTGGCTTCAAACTGGGGATCTCCAGCGCCGATCTCGCGCATTCTCCTGTGAATAAAAACTAAACCACGGCCTACTTCCTCCACATATCCCTTTTCGCGTAGAATCTGAGAAATGACGGTATTGCGGCGTCGCGGCACACCTCCCCGCAGCACCATTTCTAGAGTTAATCCAGGGAGCAGCGAACCTGGATTTTGTACTTCCAAACAATCATCAAAAAGGCGTAGTTGCACTCGCTCATTGACACTGTAGTCTCGGTGAGCCACAGCATTGGCCAAGACCTCGCGCACGGCGTCCATCGGGTACTCTGGGATATCCCGACGAGTTACTCCGTTCTCCTCAAACTCGTACCCAATGTGCATATGACCAGCCACAAATAGCCGTCCTTTCTCGATTAACTCACTTGCCGTACCAGCCAATTCTTTGCGATCGATAATGGGATCAGCCAAATCCTGTCCTCTGACACGTAGCGCCGTTATACCCCAGTTAGTATTAAACTGCTGAGGGTTTCTTCCAAAGTGCATCAACCCGGCTACCGTTGGCACCACTTCACCGTTATATCGGACAGCCAGGCTTTGGCCAACAGTTAACTCAGTCAGCTTAATGTGATTCTTGCCCTCTACACCTGGTGCCCGTTCTTCAAAGTAGACCCTCAGTGCCTCCTCATCTAAATCCCGAAGGGAGGCTTCCCGAACCGGCTGTCGTTCGAAGACCTCGGGGCTTTCCTCCAGTGTGAGATAGCGGATCTCTTCTGCAGTGGCTCGCCGTGTCTGCCGTCCATGCCGTATGAAAACCGTTCCACCTTTGACATGCATTCGCCCTGTGCGTTCGACGCTTACTAGCACTAAAGCCTTCCCTTCCAGAGAGACAATATCAACTGTAGGCTGAACTGCGGGACTTATAGCTTCACGACAGGCACTGAGGATGCTCTCGGCAGTAGCCTTGGGATCAAACAAACCCTTTATCCGTCCTCGGTTGTCCACACCTACCAGAATATGGCCGCCTGCTGTGTTGACGAAAGCTACAAGAGTTTCAAGGAGGCGAGAGCTGTACTTCTCTTTGAACTCAACATTTGGCCCTTCCCCTTGTGAGACTAGTTCTGTAACTAACTTTTCATTCATTGGCATATCCTTCCGGAATGGTTAGTCGCACATTCAATCTTGAATCTCTCATTTCTATCTACTTCCACCAGTTGCCTTTCATTATTTTGCATATCACTCCCTTTAGCATCCGCAGCATCTCTAGAGTAGTAGGCAAGCTCTTACGCCACGTTTAATTAATAAGTCTAAGTATATCTTGGTAGGGTGACAGTTAAGGTCACTCTACCAAAAATTTGCTGCAAAATGTCCCTTTAGAACTTTTGGGGACTTTCGTGACCACAAACCTTCCCTACATACTTTCCGAACTCCGTCAAACCTCCACCACATACTTCCCCAACCCAAAAACAGTCTTACCTCCCACATGGATAAACTGCCCCAATATCAGCAGGGGAAGGTATCTGGCCAGCTCGCCTTTAGGAGCTTTATAGGTTATGGTCCCCACCAACCCAGATAGAGTGTCGGATTGCTGCCTGCGCAAGGAGTATCTTTCCAACCTGCGCCAACGCAAATCCTGAGCTATCGGCTCTATTTCCTGAGCCTCCTTAACTAAATCCCGAAGCGACTCGGAGAATTGTCCCTGGCAATGGAAGATATTCAGCATCTGAGTTTTTATGGACAGGTTTTGAAGAAGGCAGGAAAGGGGAACGGTCCTGAGCTGGAGCTGGCTCTGGCATTTGAGCCTGAGGGGGGTGATAAAACGCAAGGTAAGGCTACCTACACCTCCCATTTGCTCAGCACGATGCTGTATCTGTTCCACAGTGATGGGATAGTCCACATTGTAAACCAGGCTCTCTTTACCCGAGAAAACCTGTTCTCTATTTCCATCCAGCTCATTTAAGACGTAAATGGAATCTAGAAAGAACTTATGCCCGCGTCTGGTTATGCCCACTTTACCCAGTTCATGGAAGGAGTAGATGAAGTAGGGGATGAACTTGCGGGCATTGCCGATAAGGATAAAGCGGAAAGTGAAAGTTTCTCCTGCCGCATAATCCGTCTTACCATCATCAGGAGGCTCGAAGATATAGGGGCGGGGGACCTGCTTATTGAAACTGAAGTAGGTGGCATCTTCTTGAGGAGAGGTCTCAAAAATGTAGGCGTAGGCACAGCTATGGACCAAAGGGCACTCCGAGCAAGGAGCGCTAAGCCTTCCCGCACAGCAGATCCCCCTCAATATACCGCCAAAGGCCCCCCGGAGCATGGACCCTTCATAGAGGGGGAGGTAAGAGTCTTGCAACATTTTTATGTGGCATTCATATGTGGACAGGGTGAAGTTGGCCAGGGAAGAAAGGGCAATCTGTTGGAGAGATTTACTCTTGAGCATTAGTTTTCCTTTTTACTGATAATGCCCGACGCCCGCTTATTTTTTGTCCACCGCCAGGGGAGCAAGGGAGGAACGGTGAACACAAGGAGTGTTGTTGTTCTACGAGACAACTAGATAACACTACTCTTGAAAAATTATCTCTATTGTATGAAATTACTACGATCTTTTCAAGATGCTTTCTGATCGAACCCTTTGACTCAGGCAATCTCCGTAGATGGAGTTGAGCTTTCTAAGATCTGCCCAAAGTTGTTTTTTCTTCTCCATATCTTCCAGAGAATCCAGAAGATCATAAGTAACCAGGGCCCTGGTCTTGGGCCGGTAGTTGAAGATGGCTCCGGGTTGGAACTCCAGCCGGTCTCCCAGAGCAGGAGATATGAGGTTCAAAACTTCTACCGCTTCCTGCCCCAGGGCCAGAATAAATCTGGGCTGACAGGTGAGTATCTCCATCTTCAGAAAGAGGCTGCAGTTTTTTCTGATAGAGGGATCGGGGAACATAGAGGGACCAGAGGAGATGAGATGACACTTGATAGCATTTGTTCCGTAAAGGTACTCAAATTTGAGATGATCCAGAGCCTGACAGGCCTTCTCCACTACCTCGGCCGCCTCCCCGTAAAAGGCCACTCCTCTTTCTGTTTCTTCTTGAAAGAGACGGCTCTTCACCAGCATAATGTCGGACAGAGGGAAGCCTGATCCCATGACTTTAGCATCCTTGCTCACTTCGAGGCCGCATCTCTGGCAAGCCTCCAATTCCTGGCGGATGTACTCCATCTCTTCCTGAGCCTTACCCAGATAGAGACGGTAGGTGGTAGCAAGTTCTTCAGACATCCCGGGTCCTTTGCTCCTGATGGCTATGCTTCTAGCCCCCCTGGCCTTTATTGTTATGCTTCTGGCTCCCCTGCTTCAGCCAAAGATGCTGAAATTCTAGATAAATAGATGTTACATAGCACAACATCGATAACTAATGTTTAACTTAACCCTACAGCGATACTTAAGAATCTTGGTTCAATATGTAGGGCAATTTCTTTAATTGAGCCACAACATATTGTAGGTATTCAGGTAAATGACGTTGTAGGGTTAAGGTATTTAGCACTCTTTAATAAATTCTATCCCAAGTGGTAGAATATGAAAAGAAAGGGAATCGCCCATGCACCGCGGCGCACCACATCACGTGAAAATTGGGTTATTTTCAAGGGAGGCCTTATTCGAAAATGTTAAGGGGATTTGTGGCTGGCTTTATTGTGGGAACTATCATAGGACTGCTTACTGCTCCTCTTCCCGGAGAGAAGACTCGCCGGATTATCAGGGAAGAAATAGAGGAGTTTTTGGAGAGAAAAAGATATATTGTTATCCAGGGAAACAATCTCTCGCCCCGTCCGGATCTGGAAAGGGGTAAAGAAAAGTTTAGAATCATTGCCTGATCCTCTGGTTTCCTGATCCATTTCCGCCATAATTGTCTCAGATAAGAAGCGCTGCCAGCGGGCCATCGGGAAGGGTTAGATCTCTCCTCTTTTCTCAAGAAAATCAAGAACATGTCCGGCAAACTTTCGGAAATCATCCACTTGTTGGAGGTAATGGTGCACCTTCTTCGTGTCTATCTCCAGATAGTCGTGTACCAGGACATTGCGGAAACCAGCCATCTTCTCTATCTTTTCGGCAAAGTCACGGGGGAGTATCTCCTTCTCCCCCAATATTCGAAACACATCAGCATAGGCTAGAATGTCTCCTAGATTGAGAGCAGCAATGATATGAGTTCCTATATCCAGACAGCACTCGATGGCTATTTGAAAGTTTCTCTCGGCTCTGTCCTGCAGATTCTCATCAGCGGCGAAATCCTCATACTTAGTGGCTGCCAGAGCTGTAAGTTTCTTAAGACATTTCTCCAGCCGCCTTAACCTGGCTTTGACAACTTGACTATCTATAGCCAAATTGACCCTCCTTTATACGTTGGATAAGCTGGCGGTCGCTTTCGCGGCGAGCAGGCTCCATGTCCAGGTAGAGATCGATGGCTCTGGTCTGAGAGTAGATCCTCTGGCTCTCATCCTTAGAAAAAAGTAGACGCCCATCCCTCAAGATACGGTGGGCTAAAAGGGGCGAGGCCCGGTTGAGAATTACTACGTCAACCCGGTCCGTCCCCCTGATCTGACTCAGATAGGTCAACAGTTCTATCTGTTTGTCCAGATACGAGGATGAGGGAAAGCGAGAGTCTAGAAGTACGGCTATATCTAAATCGCTAAGGGGGTTCTCTCTCGCCGTTGCATAAGAGCCGAAAAGGTAGGCAGCTATTATAGTTTCATCTTTCCTCAAAAACTCCACTACTTGTGCCAGATCCTTTCCCCGCTCTGTTAGCTCTTCTTTCCTGGAATAACTTTTGTACTCTATAGCCTCTTTAAGCCCAGAGCTCCTCTCGGCGACCACCGAATCCTGTAATCTCTCCAGATCCTCCAATATATGGAGCCTTTCCATCAACTTCTCGTATTGCTTCCAGTTGACAATGACTGCATCGGCATGAGATCTCTGGGTAATTATTATGGGTTCGCCTCCTTCACGGACTTCCTTGACCAGTTGGGTAAGCCTGGCCCTGGCCTCTGAGATAGGTACTATTTTGGACATTTTCATCACCACAGTTAACTGTAATGTTAATTGTAAAATTAGTCAATAAGTTTCTTTATCTACCATTCCAGGGTTCTGCCTCTAATACGCCCCGATATCGGGATAATCACTTCTTGAGTATCAGAAAAACTAGCCCACAAAACAGAACTCTCCATCTCCAATGCTCAGGTTTATGTCCTGGAGAGCCGGGAGTTCAGCGCCGGGGTAGAAGTAGGTGAGATCTTTTATTTCGATACCCATAACTGGCGTCCCTGCAAAAAGGGCCAAATTTCAGTATTTGGCCCAATCCTCCGAATCTAAATCGGACGGCAAATTGACCCAAAATCTGGTTTTTGCAGTTCCGCCAAAACTTATACCCCTAACTTTCTCTGTGTAACTGATAGCAGCGCAAGAAAGAGGAATAAAATTATGAGTGATGCAAAGAGTCCTTGAGGCCTTTGACTTTTGTCTAAAATGTGCTATAGTGTTGCCTGTGCCCCCTGGGGCATAAGTAATGTTTTTAAGTAGGGAGGGTAAGTAAGTGTCAGAAGGAAAAGTAAAGTGGTTCAGCAACGAAAAGGGCTACGGCTTCATCGAGAGGCCCGACGGAGAGGATGTCTTCGTTCACTACTCAGCCATTCAGGGATCTGGCTATCGCTCTCTGAGCGAAGGTCAGAAGGTATCGTTTGATGTAGTCGAAGGAGCCAAAGGCAAGCAGGCAGAAAACGTCGTCATTATTGAATGATTTTTTCTGAATCGAAGGCCAATAAAAACCCCGCCCCTCAAAGGGCGGGGTTTTTATTTGCGCATCTCAGGAATGCTCCAGCCCGTCAGGTACTATTAAGTGTCTGGGCTCCACGCTCTCTTGCGCCTCATATCTAAATATTATAGAATCTAACCAGGAAAGCCTGTATGTCAACTCGAAAGGGCATCCAGCAGGAATTTTTTGGTCTTGCTGGATGCCCTTTCTTTTAGAGAAGAGACTGTACCCTGACATGACCATTTCACAGCAGTGTGAGTCCTTTCCCGGTCAAATTCTTCACCAAAAGTCCAGGTTCAGCAATGGAGGAATTTTTCCATGAAACCCTTCATAAAGAAGCTAGATCTGCCTCTAGAGGCCTCCGACGTCTATGAACATCTTGCAGATCAGCCTCACAGCTTCTGGTTAGACAGCGGAATGGATGCCCAAAAACTGGGGCGTTTTTCCTTTATGGGAGCTAACCCCTTCCTGGTCATGAGAAGCAAGGGTGAGAGGATAGAAATCCTCCGGGCGGGAAAGAGCGAGAGGTTGGAGGGAAATCCTTTTGAGGTTCTGAAAAGGTTACTGAAGCAATACGCACACCGGCGCCCAGTGGAAGGGCCTCCCTTCTCATCGGGAGCAGTAGGTTACTTCAGCTATGACTTGTGTCATTTTGTGGAGGAGCTTCCATCCCAGAGCCTCGATGACCTGAACATATATGATAGCTATTTCTGTTTCTACGATACAACCATCGCCCTGGACCACCTTCAAAAAGTTATCTATGTTTCCTGTTGTGGCTTTGTAGAGGATCAGGGTTTCTACCCTTGGGCGAGTGCAAGAAAAGTGTGGGAGATCCAGGATCTTCTGCAGGAGATATATAAAAAGAAGGGAAGCAGAGTCTCCGCGGCTCCAGTTGTGGCGGAAGGGGCACCAGAGGGAGCTGGGGGGATCCTCCCGTCCCATGGCCAATACTTGTGCCGCCACCAATATCAAAGGAGAGCAAGCCGGGAGGGAGAAGTTAAGAATTTCCGAAATAGAGAGAGGGGAGCCTCAGAATGGGCCGGAGAGGAAACTTCACACCCTGCCGATGCATACTCGCAAACTCTGGTCCGGGCCCGGAGGAGGGAGCTCTGGAAGGACCAAGATAGAAAAAAATGTATCATCTACTCTAACTTCGACAAGGAGGATTACCTCAAGGCCATCAAAAAGGCCATTGATTACATATTTGCCGGAGATATCTTCCAGGTTAATCTCTCCCAGAGATTTGAATCCGAGATAGCCATTCCTCCCTTCCAGCTCTATAAAAGACTACGGACCATAAACCCGGCCCCTTTTGCTGCTTTCCTCAATTTCGAGGGGGTGGCGGTGGCCAGTTCCTCTCCAGAGAGATTCCTGAGGAGATCCGGCAATGTGGTGGAGACCAGACCCATCAAGGGTACCCGCCCTCGGGGAAGAACCCCCGACGAAGACCGGCACCTGGCTCAGGAGCTCCTTTCCAGCTCCAAGGATCGGGCAGAAAACATCATGATTGTGGACCTGGAGAGAAACGACCTGGGACGGGTCTGCCAGTACGGATCCGTCCATGTCCCTGAGCTTTTGACCATAGAAGAGTATCCCACCGTCTTCCATCTGGTATCCACCATAAAAGGAACGGTGCCTCCCGATAAAGACAATGTAGATATAGTAAAGGCCTGCTTCCCCGGAGGGTCCATTACCGGCGCGCCGAAAGTAAGAGCCATGGAAATCATCGATGAGCTGGAGCCCACCAGGAGGAGTGTTTATACTGGAGCCATCGGCTATTTGGACTTTGGCGGCCAGATGGACCTGAACATAGTCATCAGAACCTTTATTATCAAAGAGAACAGGGCCTACTTCCAGGCAGGCGGAGGGATCGTGGCCGACTCCGATCCGGAAGCCGAGTATCAGGAGACCCTGGACAAGGCCAGGGCGCTTATGGAGGCGGTATCGCAGGGTTGAGCAAGATAAATCCGAGGGCAAAGTACCTCTATTGACCGCATAGATACTACCACCGCTGGAACCAGCGCCTGGCAGAATTGTGGATATCTTTTGAAGACCATGATCAAATGTAGAGCACCAGCCAAACCTCCGTTGCTAACAGGGGTGACAGAAGATGACCACAGTCAAGATTTTTCTAAATGGCAATTTCGTAGAAAAGGATAAGGTCACTATCTCCGCCCTCGACGCCGGTCTCCTCTACGGCTTCGGTCTTTTTGAGACTTTGCGAAGTTACCAGGGTAAGCCTTTTCTTTTGGACCGACACCTTGAGCGTCTCTTTTCCTCGGCCCAAACTCTCGGCCTGAGGAGTGCCTTTTCCGAACAAGAAATTGAGAAAGCCACCCTCCAGCTTCTGGAGATAAACGCTCTTTCTGATGCTTATATCAAGATAGTCCTCTCCAGGAAGGAGGAAACCTCACCCAACATCTGTTCTGAGGAGCCATCGGACTCCGACCTCCTCATAATAGTCAGAGAACTTCAAGCCTATCCCCCTGATCTCTACGGCCAGGGGATGAAAACAGTGGTGGTAGATATCCGTCAGAACGAAGGCAGCCCTATCCCCCATTTTAAATCTCTTAACTTCCTCAACAATATACTGGCCCGGGAAGAGGCCCGTCAGAAGGGGGCTCTTGAAGGAATCATGCTCAATAACCAGGGTCTGGTGGCTGAAGGCGCTATGAGCAATATCTTCATGGTTAAGGGAGAGACAATAGCTACTCCCTCCCTTGAAACTGGTCTCCTGCCGGGCATTACTCGAGCCGTGGTCATGGAGCTAGCCCAGGACATCGGCCATCCGGTGCAAGAGAGGAAGATCTTTTTATCCGAGCTGCTGGAAGCCGAGGAGTGCTTTCTGACCAACTCCCTTATGGAGATCATGCCAGTGTCCTCCGTAGGTGGGATAAAGATAGGAACGGAAGTTCCTGGCCCTGTGATCAGAGCGCTAATGGAGGAGTATCAGAAACTAGTATACAGAGAGTCGGGCGGCCCGGTTCCAGGATCTACTAAGAGATCGCGGCCCAAACCCTAAAGACCAGATCTATTACTCTGGGCCTGACCAATCTTTATTTCCCCACAAGGAGCACCCCTTTAACTGCCACTCTTCTCCTTATCGCCACCAGAGTAGCAAGATAGATAACTTCCACCTTTTTGCCTCATTTGTCATTCCAGAGACACACCCTCGAACCATGGAAATGAGGAACCAATTTCCACGTAATTTTTCAAGGCGGCTTGGGCGCCCTCAAACTATGAAAAGGGGAATCTATTTTCTACGCCAAGAATAGGCGAATACACTTTTCTCCCAATTTCTACCTACTATTTTTAACCCTTTTCAGTTACAATCATGGCAATAAGAAGTCATAAGTCATTGCAGCCCACCCAGCCTACAGACGGCCTCCGCCTCCCCCGCCCGCCCGCCCACCCCCCCCCCCACACCCCCCCCACGACCCCCGCCACAGCCACCGGATAGCGGCTCAGGACGCTCTGCTGACTCTGCTGACAGCGCACCGCCCTCGGTCCCAGGAAAGC
>NZ_BLRZ01000046.1 GCF_013281975.1 Candidatus Hakubella thermalkaliphila
GTAGCATATATGGGCTGAGTTACTCTGTCAACCAGCCCGCTCACCCGCAGGGGCACCCCTATTCTGGAGGGCATGTCGAAAACCTCGCCCGATAGCTCCACAACTCCCCTCAGAAGCGAGGACCCTCCGGTAACTACTACACGGGGCAAAAAATCGAGGGGGCCCTCTCTCTCGATTTCCCTTTTAATCAGATTTAAGATCTCCCTCACTCTAATTTCGATAATTCCCGCCAAAAAGGAAGTAAGCACTGCCTTGCTCTCTCCCCAGTTGTCTTTGATCTCAAAAAAGTCAGCCGGATCTATGTCTTCTTTGTCTACTCTTCCATGCTCTATCTTGACCCTCTCGGCCTCCTCCAGCGGGATGCGAAGGCCAATGGAAATATCGTTGGTAATATGGTTGCCCCCCACCGGAAGGCAGAAGGTATCTAAAAGGGCGTAGTTTCTAAAAATAGCTACATCTGTAGTTCCTCCTCCCATATCCAAAAGGATGGCCCCACTCTTTTCACTTTCGGTCAAGACGGCGTAGGAGGAGGCCAGGCTCTCCAGCACCAGGTCCGTAACTTCAATACCGGCGGTAGTGAAAGATTTGATTACATTCTTCAGAGCGGTTACAGAGCCGGTAATAATATTAGTCTCTACCTCCAGCCTGGTAGCCGACATCCCTACCGGATTAAGAATCCCTCTCTGTCCATCGACTACATAAGCCCGGGGAACAGTATGTATAACCTCCTGATCGTCAGGAAGATCTACTTTGGAGCATATGGAGATAGCCCTCCCCCGGTCCTGCTCGGTGATTTCATATCGAGGTGGTGAGATGGAAACGATACTGTGATTAACTCTAGAAGAAATATGGCCTCCGGTCACTCCTACATAGACAGAGTTGATAGAAAAGCCCGACATCTTCTCAGCTTTTTCTACCGCCTCGATAATGGACTCCGCCGATTTGGAGATATCTACTACTATCCCCTTCCTCAGGCCGTGAGACGGAGCTAATCCTACCCCCAGAATCTCCACCTCATCCTCAGGTCCTACCTGACCAATGAGCGCACAAACTTTAGTTGTTCCCAGATCAACTCCGGCGACCAAATCTTGCTTCATGCAACTCTAGCCCACTCCGCTGTTGCCTTTTTAACCCTCTTCCCCCTTTGGCTTCACCACCGGGTAGTCGTACACACTGACATCTATGTACTCCACATCTTGACCTTGATCCTTGATTTCTTTCAACAGGGCCAGGAGGACTCTGGTCTTCTCAGTAAGATCTCGGGCGTCCCCGAACTTAATTTTAATTCCTTCCCTGGTCACATAGAAGAAGCTGTTAGACCTAATTTCGGCAAATCCTATCTCTTTCTTTAGCTCATTGTCCAGAGCCTGCCACACCTCCAGACAGTCCTTAACTCCCTTGGAGACTACTACGTCCCCTGGCTCATAACCTGGCTCCTCATCGCTCCGGATAGCAAGAAGATCCGCATCTATCTCGGTACTAGAGACTTCTAGAACTCTCCTACTTTCATCCAGAAGATAATAGTAATTCTCTCCCCTAAGAACCGCCAGAGGAACCCTCTCCCTGATGTATACCTTGATGATCATTCCTCTGGCTTTTTCTGCCCCCACTTCTTTGATCCAGGGCAGTTTCAAAAGGGGTTTTCTGATATCGTTCAGATCAAAAAGTAAAATGTTCTTGTCCTCAAAGGGGCCGGAGATTCTTCTCAACTCCTGGTCACTGTAGTGCTGGTTACCATAAAATACCACGTCCCGGATATGGAAAAAGGGCGAATTGAGAAACCGGAACAGGGCTGCTGCAGAAAGGACAATCAGGGCCAAAAGGGAAATATAGGTTATGGTCCTGACAAGTCTCTCTCTTCTTTTCTTCTTTCTTCTTTCAGCAATCTTCCTTTCAATCCTTTTTACAGGCAACGATTTCCATCTCCAGATCCAGATCCAAACCGTGGATCTCTCGGACTTTCTTCTGGACCTCCTCTATTAGAATTTCAATATCATCGGAAGTGGCATTGGCAAAATTCTCAATGAAATTAGCGTGCTGGGGAGATATCCTGGCTCCGCCAATAGCAAGACCTTTGCATCCAGCCTGTTCGATGTATCGGGCTGCCGAACCCTGATGGGGATTGCGGAAAACACTCCCGGCCGTCCTCCTTCCTACAGGCTGCTTTTCTCGTCTTATCCTCCTGTACTCCTCCATCTCCCTCAGGATGTCTTCCTTCTCTCCCCTTTCCAACTTCAAAATGGCCTTACAGATGATCCCCTTCATGGGCAAACGACAAAAACGGTAGCCAAAGTGGAGGTCCTTGGCCGAGAAAGTTCGCATTTCTCCCTTCAGGGAACAGATCTCCACCTCCTGTACTACCTGGGCCATCTCCCTCCCGAAAGCTCCGGCATTGTTCTTGATGGCTCCCCCCACAGTGCCGGGAATGCCTGCGGCAAAAGAGAGTCCGGTCAAACTTCTCGCACTGGCCATCCGGGCCAGCCTGGGCAAACTGGCTCCTGCCCCAGCGGCAACCAGACTGCCCCTGATCGTTATCCTGTTGAAATGACCTCCTAGCTTCATAACCAGGCCGCGGTAACCCCTGCTGCTAAAAAGGAGATTGGTTCCGCAACCGAGAACGAAGGGCCTCACGCCAAAGGTTTTACCTATCTCCAGAAGAGAAAGAAGTTCTTCCTGGGACCTGACGATTACCACAAAATCGGCTGGTCCTCCTACTCCGAGGGAGGTATGTCCCGCCAGAAGTTCGTTCTCCATAAAGGCATCTATTTGGGCCGCAATCAGCTCTTGTCTTATTTGAAGTTTCAGTCCGGGAGAGAGCATAGCCGCCTGACCAGATCCTCAGCCACGGTCCAGATATCACCAGCGCCCATGGTCAGAATCAGATCTCCATCCTCTACGCTTTCCAGGAGATAGTCGACGATGGTTCTGGTTCTGGGAAGATAGGCTACCTGGGCCCGGGGAGAGAAGGAGAGGAGAGAATCCAGAATGGTCTTTCCACTCACACCAGGAACAGGATCTTCCCCGGCTCCATAAACATCGGTAATGATGGTAAGATCAGAGTCACCAAAAGACTGGCCGAAAGAGTTGGCCAACTTCTTAGTTCTGGAATACCGGTGGGGCTGAAAAACACTGACTACCCTCTTGAAGGCTCCGGTACGGGCAGCTGCCAGAGTGGCTCTGATCTCGGTAGGATGATGAGCATAATCATCCACCACCATGATTCCATTAGCCTTGCCCTTCAGCTCAAACCTCCTCTGAGCCCCACAGAAATTAGCCAGAATGGCCGAGACCCGCTCCAGGGGCAACTGCAAGTGGTTCGCTACACTGAGGGTAGCCAGGGCGTTATAGATATTATGTACTCCTGGTACATTCAGGGTGATCTGGCAGATGTCCTGTCCATCCAGGGTCACTCTAAACTTGCTGCCGAACTCAAAGAGAACGATGTCCTCCGCCCTTACCCTATTGCCATCTTGAAGACCATAGGTGATACATCTTCTACCCACTTCTCTTACTAAAGAACCAAGCGTTGGGCAGTCACCGCAGGCTACTACCAGCCCGTCATCCGGAAGAGAGACAATATATCTTCTGAAAAGTTCCCTGATTTCTTCGATATTCCGAAAATGATCCAGATGGTCCTCGTCTATGTTAGTAATGACCGCAATTTTGGGCCTCATATGGATCAGGGTGCCATCGCTTTCGTCTACCTCAGCCACAACTATCTCTCCGCTACCCCTCTTGGCATTGCTGCCTATCTCATTGAGCTCTCCACCAATCAGAATGGTGGGTTTCAGATCACAAAATTCGGCGATCAGGGAGATCATGGAAGTAGTGGTAGTCTTACCATGAGTTCCGGCTACCGCTATGCCAAAGGCCCGGTTGAGAATCCAGGCCAGGAGCTCGGCCCGTTTGATGACCGGAATTCCCCTTCCCCGAGCAGCCAGGAGCTCCGGATTATGGGGCGGAATGGCTGAGGAGATAATCACAATATCAACATCGTCCAGATTTTGGGCTTGATGACCTATGAATATCTTCGCCCCAAACTGTTCCAGTCTGGCCGTGTTGCGAGAAGCTTTCAGATCCGACCCCGCTACCCTGACTTTCATATCCACCAGGATACGAGCCAGGGCACTCATACCGGCGCCGCCTATTCCTATAAAGTAAGCAGAGTTAAAGTGGTCCAATTCTCTTCCCACGTCCACACCAGATATTTTGACCTTATTTTTGACCTTATTATAGAGGATGCAGGAAGAGCTGCCAAATGATCCAGTCGGCATGATCGTCCCAATATCGGTGGGAATTTTTGGTCATCCAACCTGAGCAAGACAAAATACCTGGTCAATGAAGGTGAATCATAGCTTCAATTATCATTGAAATGTTAGCTCCAGCAACGCCTCCACCATCCGCTCCCCAGCGTTCCCTGCTCCCATCTCCCTGGCTCTTTTCTGCATCTCCTCATACCCTCCTCGGCCCTCCATCAGCTCTCTGATCTTCTGGGCCAGTATCTCCCCTTTCAGATCTTTATCCAGAATCACCAGAGCTGCTCCTTTGTTGGCCAAAACTTCCGCATTCAACCTTTGATGGTCCTGAGTGGCATAAGGATAGGGTATGAGGATAGAGGGAAGTCCAAAAAAAGAAATCTCAGCCACGGTGGTGGCTCCTGATCTTGCTACTACCACATCGCAGGCCTGGTAGAAGAGATTCATCTCCTCCATATAAGGAAAGATGTGGTAAAGAGCACCGCCCTTTCTCTCTTTAATTATATCTAGTTCATTTTCCACCTCAGCAAAATGGCCTCTTCCAGTGATATGAAGCATCTGCAAATCGGATCTATCTCTTAACCTCTCATAGACCTTTAGTGCGGCTGCATTAATGGATCGTGCTCCCTGGCTTCCCCCCATAACGCCCACCGTGAACCGCCTCCGGTCAAGTCCCAGTTCTGTCCGGGCCTGGTCACGATCTGGACTTTTCTCTCTGAAGCGCACCGGATTGCCTGTACAGACCATTTTCCTGGCCTTCCTGAAGTAGGATCTGGACTCCTCAAAGCTGAGACACACCAGATCCACAAAGGGGGCGAGAATTTGGTTGGTCCGGCCAGGAACTACATTTTGCTCGTGGATGGCTGTCCTTTTTCTCTCCAGCAAAGCGCAAAGAAGGACCGGGGCTGAGACGTATCCTCCAAAGCCCATAACCAGATCCGGTTTCTCCTGCCGAATTATGAGACCAGATTTTATAAGAGCAACCATGAGCAGGAAACCGGAAAAGAACCATCTCAGAGAGGGACGACTGGAGAAAGATCTGACCTTAAGCAGGCGCAGAGGAAAGCCCCGGGGGGGAACTATCCTGGCCTCCATCCCTTGCTCAGAGCCAACGAGAACTACCTGAGCGTGATCATCTTTTTCTTTCAGAGCGTCGGCCAGAGCCAGAGCTGGATAGAGATGCCCTCCGGTTCCTCCGCTGGCTATGAGAATCTTCATGGGAATTTACTCCATAGACTGTCTTCCTGGAAGAAGGTCCCGTCCTCCGGGAAGAAAGCCCTGTCTCCTTGAAAGAAGACCCTCTCCTCCTGGAAGAAAGATACTTTTTCCTCCTGGCCCCGGGACGTTCTATAGCTACAATTGTCTTACTCTGACCCCGGCGCTGGCCGGAAACTTCCCTTAGTGGCGCAGTGGTGCCCTTCCGGGCAATATTTAGAAGTATGCCAATACTGGCCATGGTCACTACCAGAGAGGAACCACCAAAACTGATCAAGGGAAGGGGAATGCCGGTAACGGGGGCTAGACCCGTGGTAGCTCCGATGTTGATCAGGGCCTGGCTGGCGATGGAGGCGGTAAGGCCTACGGCCAGAAGCCGACCAAAGAGGTCTCTGGCTTTCAGGCTTATCTGTATACCCAGATAAACAAAAATTAGAAAGCCAATAACCAGACCTGCTGTACCCACCAGGCCCAACTCCTCTCCCACAATGGCAAATATGAAATCGGTATGGGCTGCCGGCAGGTAGCCAAACTTTTGTCGGCTCAGGCCAAGCCCGAGACCGGTAAGGTGACCTGATCCCAGAGCAATCAGGGATTGCTGGAGCTGGAACCCAGAGCCAGAAATATCGCCCGTCTTATCTAGAAAAGCTAAAATTCTCTGCAACCTGTAATCTGCAGACACTATGTAAGAGGCTACACCCATGCTCCAGAGTCCGGCTATGGCTAGTAAATGTCTCACCTTAACACCTACTACAAAAAAAATGGCAAAGAGAGAGATCCACATGACCACCACGGCTCCCAAATTGGGCTGAAGAAAAACCAAAAGAGAGACCAGCACAGCAGCCAGAATAATGGGGACAAGAACATGTTTAAGCTCGCCAATATGACGTTCCTTCTTAACCAGAATATCGGCCGCAAAGATCACCATAAATAGCTTGGCTATCTCTGAGGGTTGGATAGTTATAAGTCCCAGATCCAGCCAGCGCTGAGCTCCCCCCGCTCTTATTCCGGCACCGGGAATCAAAGTAAGAGAAAGAAGACCTATGCAGGCAAGGATCATAAAATAGGAAAAGAACTGATATCTCTGGTAGAAAAAACTGGAGAACAGAATCAGCGCTATCACTCCGATGACTCCGTGAGCCAGTTGCCTCTTGATCAAATAAAAAGTGTCTCCGGATAAGCTGCTGGCCACGACAGTGCTGGCACCGGATACCATGACCGTGCCGAAGATAAACATCACAATGGTCAATCCCAGAAGAAAATAGTATGCTCTTGGCGCTCGCCCTGGCCTATCCATCTGCTTTACCTCGGGTTCGGACCGCCTTCTTGAAGAGATCTCCTCTTTCTTCTATCTCCGGCTCAGCCATTTCTCAGATCAGCTCCATAAAAAAGATGACATAGCCTATGGCCACAAAAACGACGCAAATCATCCAGAACCGTATGATGACCTTAAACTCCGGCCAATCTAATAGTTCAAAATGATGATGGAGAGGCGCCATCTTAAAAACTCGCTTCTTAAACAGCTTATAAGAAACCACCTGAATGATCACTGAAGCTGCCTCCAACACCAGCAGCCCTCCTATGATGGGCAGAAGGAGTTCGATCTTTAGAAGTATGGCCGTAACCGCAATAATACCGCCCAGGGAAAGGGAACCCGTATCACCCATGAAGATGTTGGCTGGAGCGGAATTAAACCATAGAAAGCCAGTACTGGCCCCCACCACAGCAGCACTGAGAATAGCTATATCCTGAGCATAGCTTACCTCCATGTGTCTCCACTGCTGGAAAGCTATGATCATAAAGATACCCATAATTAGAGCGGTACTTCCAGCAGCCAGTCCGTCCAGACCGTCGGTCAGATTAAGAGCATTGGTGGTAGCAGCAAGTACCAGAAAAATAAAAGGGTAGTACAGAAAACCCAGATCAAGGGAGAGATTAGTAAGAGGTACGGAGATGGCCGTAGAAAGACCCAGAACTTCCACAGCCAGATACCCGAAGATGACTGAAATGACCAACTGGGAGATGAGTTTGGTTCTTGCTCTCAGGCCTAGAGCCCTCTCTCTACGAATGGAGATAATATCATCTCCCAGCCCCACCAGCCCACAAAGGGTATAGGCAAAGAGAGCCACAAGAGCTTCTTTGGAATAATGACCAAAGAGAAGGAAGGCAGTGGAAGAGGCGATGATCACTACCACCCCTCCCATGGTCGGAGTCCCGGACTTGACCATATGAGTTTTGGGGCCATCTATTCTTATCTTCTGCCCCATTCTCCTCCGGGTCTGGTATTTTATCCACAGAGGGGATAGAAAGAGTGAGAGCGCTCCGGCTACCAGAGCTGAAAATAGTATGCCTCCCATAATTTCGTTAGGCGATCCTTTCTAGAACTCGCTCCAGCCCTATAGCTCGAGAGGCCTTAATTAGAAGCACATCTCCTGAGCTCAATATCTTTTTTATCTCCTTTGCGGCATCTTCCAGACTGTCCACCAGCAAAGCCCGCTTTTGCTCCAGCCCGGCTTCCAGAGCGGCTTCATAGATATATTTAGACAGCTCCCCCATAGCAATCAGAAAATCTATCTTCTGCTCCACTACCTCTCGCCCTATCTCCCGGTGGTAGTAGACCGTTTTCTCTCCCAACTCCAGCATATCGCCCAGCAAAGCAATGGTCCTGGCCCTCTTGCCCATATGGCTAAGAGTCTTCAGAGCTGCCTTCATGGACATGGGGTTGGCATTATAGGCATCATTGATAATCCGGATACCATCTACCCTGACCATCTCCATCCTCATATCCGAGAGCTGTGCCCCCTGCAACCCCCCCTTTATCTCCTCCATGGAAACACCCAGCTCATCCGCCAGAGCGGCAGCCGCCAGGGCATTGGCCACATTATGCTCTCCCATAACCTGTAGCTTCACTAGCGTCCTTCTATCTCCACTTACCAGTTGGAAACTGGGCCTGGCCTCTGCATCCAGCTTTATATCCGTAGCTCGCACTTCCGCCTCGGAATCCATTCCATAACTGACTACCCGGCCCCTGGCCTTGTCCGCCATAGAGGGGAACCAGCGGTCATCCCGATTAAGAACCACCAGACCTGTTTCCGGTATGGCCTCTACCAGCTCCCCCTCGGCTCTGGCTATCCTGTCCTCCGAACCCAGAGTCTCCAGATGCACTGGCCCAATCCTGGTCACTATGCCCATATCTGGTCTGAGAATCTCACACAGTTGGGCGATCTGTCCCTCCCCTCTCATGCCCAGCTCCGCTATAAGGATCTCGTCCTGAGAATCAGCACCCAGAATAGTCAGAGGCAGCCCCACTTCGTTATTGTAGCTTTTGGGGGTAGCCCAAACCTTGAACCTTTTAGCCAGAATCGATTTGAGAAAATCCTTGGTAGAGGTTTTGCCAGTACTCCCCGTAAGGCCTATAGTCCGGTAGCTGGATCGATTCCTTACCTCCCGGGCCAGAGCCTGAAGAGCTGCCAGACAATCCCTCACCTGGATAATAGCCAGATCACCCTTTTGACTCCTGGTACTGCTGATGTTGCTCTGCGCAGCAGACTCATCCCCGGGCACCCCCTTCTGTCCGCTGGACAACTCAGCATAAGAGCGGGAGGTCAAAAACCCCATCGCGCCTCTGGATACGGCCTCCCAGATAAAATCGTGTCCGTCAAACCGCTCTCCCCGGAGGGAAACGTAAAGATCCCCTGGCTGCAAGGTTCTGGAATCCGTAGAAATGCTAAGGATGAGCTGTGAGAGATCTCCCCTTAATACTCTTCCTTCTGTTATCCGGGCCAGATCTTCCAACTTGATAGGAATCATAGGCTTTCGGCCAGAACTCTTTGGGCCACCTCCCGGTCGTCAAACTCAATCTCATAGCCAGCAAACTCCTGCACCCTTTCATGTCCCTTGCCGGCAATCAGGACAAAATCCCCCGCTCTGGCCATACCTATAGCCCTTCTGATAGCCTCCTCCCGATCTTCAACCACCAGGTACCTGTCCCGACCTGGGGTAGCCCTAATGCCCTTTTCTATCTCTTCGATGATCTTAAGAGGGCCCTCGGATCGGGGATTATCAGAGGTAATAATGGTAAAATCGGAAAGTTCACCGGATGCCGAGCCCATAAGAGATCGCTTTCCCCTATCCCGATCTCCGCCGCATCCAAAAACAGTGATCAGGCGGCCCTGAGTTATCCTTCGAGCAGCCCGGATGGCATTCTCCAGCCCGTGAGGAGTGTGAGCATAGTCCACTACAACCGTAAATCTTTGACCCAGATCAATGCGCTGGAACCGTCCCGGAATCTCGGTCACTGACTCAATCCCCGCTTTTATCCTGTCCAAGGAAATGCCTGCCCAATGACCTGCTCCCGCAGCGGCCAGAATATTGTAGATATTAAAAGCTCCACTCAAGGAAGTTTTTATCTCTATTTCCTCTCCGCCGATATTTAGAACAAAGCAGGTTCCCTTTTCTGTGATGACTGCCTGCCTGGCCCTTATGTCTGCAGCATGCTCAAAAGAGAAGGTAAGAGTTGGGAGATGGGTGTCGCGGACAAGCTGACGACCGTGTTCATCATCTATGTTGATCACCGCGTTCCTGGCGGTGAAAAATTGGCCATCTTTGTCCACAAAAAGCGATCTTTTGACCGCGAAATAGTGCTCCATAGTACCATGAAAGTCAAGATGGTCCTGGCTCAGATTAGTAAAAACCACGGTCTCGAAAGAGAGGAAATCCACCCGCCGAAGCGCTATGGCATGGGAGGAGACCTCCATCACGCAGAAATCTACTCCTCTTGTGGACATATGGTCCAGAAATTGGTTAAGAGTCAGGGATTCCGGGGTTGTCCTTGATCCCGGAAATTCCACATCATCAATGCGGTAGGTCACCGTGCCAAAGAGAGCAGTCCTATAACCACCGGATCGCAGCACAGCCTCGGAGAGAAAGGAACTAGTGGTCTTGCCGTTGGTACCAGTGATGCCCACCACTCTTACTCTATGCGAAGGATGGTCGTAAAACTGGCATGACACCCGGGCCAAGGCCCGTCTGGTATCTGGCACAGCTATCTGGGTAATTTCCTTAAGTCCTTCCTGCCAGCTCTGTACCAGGACAGCCCTTGCCCCTTTGGATACAGCTTCCGGCACAAAGCTATGGCCGTCCTGTCGGAAACCCCTGATGGCCACAAAAAGATGGCCCGGTAACACCTCCTGGGAGCTGAAGGAAATACCGGAGATATCTACAGTTGTAGGACCCTCGATTTTGGTAATTATCAAGTCTTTGATCAGTCCGTCCAGCCTCATCTCTCTGCCTCAAAAGCCAATTTCTTCAGCTTCAATAAGACCATTCTAGCATAGGTGATACGCTTATTTTCATTGTCCAACATATCAACCAAGCGGTTAGAGATCTCTCAGATACCCTCTTCCTTTTCCAGGCGCGGTTGAGATATAGTCAAAGGAAACCTTCTAAATTGCCCTAAGATCTTGCTTTTTCAGAGATCCTCACTCTTTGGTGGCAGCCTCAGGTGTCGAAGGGTAAATTCCATGATCTCCTTGAAAAGAGGGGCTGAGACAGTACCTCCCCAAACATCTCCAGCAGAAGAAGAGGGTTCATCTATAACTACCACTATGGCTGCCTGAGGATTGCTGGCCGGAGCAAAACCGACAAAGGAGACGATGCTTCTGTCCTCATCATAACCCAACCCGTCGGAATCAACTTTCTGGGCCGTCCCTGTCTTTCCAACTACCTCATATCCAGCAATTTCAGCTCTGGTTCCGGTCCCATTTTTTACTGCTTCCCTCAGCATGACTGTAATCTGCCGGGCTGTATCTTCAGAGACCACCCTGACTCCTTGTTTTCCCTCTCCAGGCCTGGAGATCCGACCATCCGGGTAAACAATGCGATCGACTAGATAGGGCCTTATCAGAATGCCCCCATTAGCAAATACGGTGTGGGCCATCAAAAGTTGCAGAGGGGTGACGGATATTCCCTGACCAAAGGAAATGGTTGCTTTAGTCGACCTGGACCAATTCTTCACTTCAGGCAAAATGCCCCTCTCCTCGCCGGGCAAATCTATGCCTGTCCTCTCCCCCAAGCCGAACTTCCTCAGATAATTATAAAGCTGCTGATCCTCCAGCACTCTCGCCACCAGAACAGCTCCTACATTAGCGGAGTGGGCCAGAATCTGGGTTACTGTATAGTCTATTTCCTGGTTGCGATGGGGCTCCTTGATAACTTCATCCGCCACTTTAATAGTAGGAGGAAGATGAAAATATTGCCGGGGACCCACCAAACCCTCTTCCAGGGCAGCGGCTATGATTACGGACTTAAAAGTAGATCCCGGTTCGTAGACCAAAGAAGTAGCCAGATTTCTCATCATGTCTTGGGAGACGTCATAAAACTTATTCAGATCGAAAGTGGGATAACTGCTCATAGCCAGTATCTCTCCGCTATGCGGGCGTATCACGATGACTGTGCCCCTTTTGGCTCGATACGCCTCCACTACCTCTTTCAGCTTCTGATCAGAGAAAAACTGGATGTTCTTGTCCAGAGTGAGGTAGATATCACCACCATTGACGGGATGTTCCCTGGTCGTATAGGTCCCCGGGATAAGCCCTCCATGGGAATCCCTTTCAGCTACCACTACTCCGTCTTTTCCATGAAGGACATTTTCATACTGGAACTCCAGACCACTCAGTCCCTCATTATCCACCCCTACAAAGCCCAAGGTCTGGGCAGCAAGCTGAGCATGGGGGTAGAATCTTTTGCTTTCCTTCGTAAATAATACGCCATCCATATCCAGCTCCTGGACTCTTTGGGCCAGTTCTGGTGAAACCTTGCGAGCCAGAAAGACAAATCCAGTATCCGGTTGAGTCAACTTCTTTTTGAGCTCCTCCTTATCTTTGTCCAGAATAGCCGATAATTCTTCCGCCACCGACCCGGGATCCTTAACAAAAAAGGGATTAGCAAATATGGTTACTTCCTGAGTACTCACAGCTAACTGATTGCCATCTCGGTCAAAGATGGTACCTCTCTCGGCCAGAAAGGAGTAACTATTGAGATACTGAGTCTGGGCCAGATCCTTAAAGCTCTGGGCTGAGATAACCTGGATAAAAACCAATCTATAGATAACCACGACAAAGCCGGCTATGAAAAGGAAAAGTAGGGCAAGAATTCTTGCTCTACTTTTCTCCATCTGCTTTTTCCTCATCGCTCGACTCTCTTCTTTTTTTTCTTTGTTCCAGTCTCCTATTTCACGGAGTCAAGTTTGCAACAAGAGGTGGGACAGAGCTCATGGGGAAAAGAGAAAGAGAGTCATTCTAATATTGCTAATCACAAGGGAGTCTATGGTACCCAGGGTCAATCCCTTTTGCTCCTCAAAACCCAGGACTGCTTCCACAAAAGGCTTCTCCTTGACCTCCTCTATTTTGCCTTTACCCTGATTTTCCACAGAGAGGTATTTTACCTCATCGGGCATAACCATTCCCAGCTTGTCTTTAGCTATAGTGATGATTCTCTGAGGCGATTTTAGCTCAGCCAGCTCCAGGCTCAGTCGGGTATTCTCATCCTGCACCCTGGATATTTCATTTTTGAGAGAATTCAGACGCAGTCCATTCTCCATGATCTGAGCCTGGAGAGCTACGTGGGCTAAGGCCAGGAAGCCTAAATATACCGTGGTGAGCACAAAGATGCCAAAGAAATAACCTCGGGTTGGCTTCTTGTGGGTCTCTCTATCTACACCACCTTTAACCAGACGTAGCCCTGGCTCCTCAATTCTCCGCTTCTTGGTCTTCAATTTTTGGGCTACTGAAGCCATCCATCATCACCCTTGTATCTTTTCTACAGCCCTTAACCTGGCGCTGGAACTTCTGGGATTCCTGGACCTTTCTTCTAGGGAAGGTGTCACAGGCTTTTTGGTCAGAATCTTTGCCTTTTTCACTCCCCCGCATTGACACTGGGGAAGCTCTTTGGGACAGATACACTCCTCTGCTAACTCCCTGAAAATGCGCTTGACTATTCTATCCTCCAGGGAATGATAGGAGATAACGACCAGACGTCCTCCTTTCCGCAGATGCTCAAAAGATCCCCTCAGGCCGGCTTCCAGGGAATTCAGTTCGTCATTTACCGCTATCCTCAGAGCCTGGAAGATGCGTTTGGCCGGGTGGCCTCTTCTTCGCTTGCTCCGCGGAATAGCTCGCTCTACTATTTTCACCAGGTCTGTGGTAGTAACCACAGGATCTCTGACCCTCTCCTGAACAATGAAGTGAGCAATCCTTTTAGCCCATCGCTCTTCCCCGTATTTTCGGAATATGTCCGCCAGAGAGTTCTCTGAATAGCCATTGACAATATCATAGGCCGTCAGAGGAGTAGAGCGGTCCATCCTCATATCTAGCCTCTCCTCCCTCAGATAGCTAAATCCCCTTCCAGGACTTTCTATCTGGAGGGAGGAGAGACCGAGGTCGAAGAGGGAGCCATCCACGGCTTCGACGCCCAGCCTGGTAAAGATAGAATCTACGTTTTTAAAGTTCTCCTGGACCAGGACGAAGTTGCCCTCATATTGTTGTAATTGCTCCCTGGCGGCTTCCAGGGCCACCTGGTCCCGGTCTATCCCCACTAGCCTGCCGCCCGGAACGATCTCCTCCCAAATCGCCCGCGCGTGGCCTCCGCTGCCGCCAGTCTAATCAACAATCAGGTCTCCCTTCCTGGCATCCAGGTAAAAGAGCACCTGATCTACC
>NZ_BLRZ01000047.1 GCF_013281975.1 Candidatus Hakubella thermalkaliphila
ACGGTCAGAAAAGAAACCCTAGCTCGTTAAAAAGGTCGAGTTTTTAGACAACTTCTATACAAAGACTCTCAAGTATGTTAAAGATTATAGGGTCGGTCTACTTTGGGAAAAAATACACTAAAAGGGACTAACTGTGGGATGATAGTCCCCAAGGGCGGGGATTCACATGAATGATTTTCGTCACTTGAGCCAGACTAGAAGAACGAGATGGTAGCAGACTACTTCAATAATTACATCACGCTTTTGGCTTTTATTCTGACCGGGATGGTGTTCCTGTCCCTGGTCCTGTTTCTTTGCCGGCTGGTAGCTCCCCGCAATCCAATCCCCGATAAGTTCACTACTTATGAGTGCGGCATGATCCCCATGGGAATGTACTGGTCCCATTTTCATGTCCGCTATTACATTTTTGCCCTTCTGTTTGTCATCTTTAAGATAGGAACTGTCTTTCTCTATCCGTGGGCTGTATTGTTCAGGTCTCTTGGTCTCTTCGGATTTGTGGCGATAATTATCTTTTGGGCCATCTTGTTTCCAGGTCTTTTATACGCCTGGAAGAAGGGTGTGCTTAAATGGGTCTGATCCACAACAGGTTCTCTAAGCCCAATATTTTGACTACCTCCTATGACCTGCTTTTTGATTGGGCCAGAAGTAACTCTCTATGGTGGCTGATGATGGGGCTGGCCTGTTGTGCTATTGAACAGATGTCTACCGGAGGCTCTCATTACGATCTGGACCGCTTCGGCTTTTACTTCCGGCCCAGCCCGAGGCAGGCTGATTTGATGATAGTCTCGGGCACCGTGACTACCAAGATGGCGCCTGTGCTCAGGAAGCTCTACGATCAGATGGCCGAGCCAAAGTGGGTGGTGGCCATGGGCAGTTGCGCTATCATGGGGGGCCCATTTAGGGATTCTTATTCCGTGGTCAAAGGAGTGGATCTGATTATGCCTGTGGACGTCTATATCCCCGGCTGTCCCCCCAGACCGGAGGCTCTCTTGCACGGTCTGATGACCGTGCAGCAAAAGATTAAAAGAGAGACCGTTGTGGTTAGAAATGCGGATAGATGACGGTGAAGCCGGGAGAACTCTATCAGAACCGGACATTTTCTAAAGATGAACTAACCCAGGCTCTCCACCGAGTTCTAGATGGTCTTCCCTATACCCTGGAGGAAAAGGTTGGAGAGCTCTTTATTCTCATTGATGGCCCTATTGTGCTTGAGGTCTGCCGCAGGCTCAACCAAGAGCTGAAATTTGACTACCTGAAGGGCCTGACCGCGGCGGACTATAATGATTATCTCGAGGTTATCTACTGCCTTTATTCTTTCGATAATGCCTACTCCTTGATCGTCAAAGCCAAAATCGACGCCTTAGATCCCAGAGTGGATAGCGTCATCTCCATCTGGACAGGCGTAGATCTGCAGGAGCGAGAGGCGGCTGAGATGTATGGCATTGACTTTGTAGGTCATCCCAATCTCAAGAAGCTGTTATTGGAAGAAGGCTTTGAGGGGTTTCCCCTGCGCAAGAGTTTTCAGTTGCCTGTGGATGAGAAATGACTATCGAAGTAAGCGATGATCTCAGAACCGAATTAATGGAGATAAACTTCGGTCCTCATCATCCCAGCACCCACGGCATATTCCGCTTTATAGCCACTCTGGATGGTGAGGTGGTGGTGGATATTGAGCCCTACATAGGATATCTGCACCGAGGTATTGAGAAGCTGGCCGAGAATAAAAAGTACATGACTGGATTTCCCCTTTATGACCGTCTTGATTATATCGCCTCTTTGACTTATGAGCTTTGCTTTTGCCTGGCGCTGGAGAAGTTGATGGAGATCGAGGTGCCTGAGAGAGCGCAGTTTATTCGGGTTATCCTGGTAGAACTGCAGAGAATATCTACTCATCTTATTTTCTATGCCACCACTGGGCTGGAAGCAGGGGCTTATACCCCCTTCCTTTACGCCTTTAGAGAGAGAGAAGCCATTCTTCGCCTTCTGGAGATGGCTACTGGCGCCAGAATGACTACTAACTACTTCCGGATTGGGGGAGTGAAATGGGATCTACCGGAAGGTTTTGAGAAGGAGCTGCGAAAATTATTGAGCAAATTCCCCTCCAGGCTGGAGGAGTACGACCAACTTCTGACCGGGAATGAAATATTCTGCCAGAGGATGAAAAATATAGGAATTCTAGGTCCTGAAATAGCCATTAATATCGGAGTTAGCGGACCGACTCTTCGGGGTTCGGGGGTCCGCTTTGATTTGCGGAAGGCAGAGCCCTACTCCGGATATGATCGGTTTGACTTTGATATTCCCTATGGGCTTAAGGGAGATGCCTATGATCGATATCTGGTCCGGCTCCAGGAGATGAGGCAGTGTCTGAGGATAATAAGTCAGGCCATAGATGGTCTACCAGGTGGAGATTTCCGGGCCAGGGTGCCCAAGGTGATCAAGCCTCCTGCCGGAGAGGTTTATATGAGGACGGAGGGAACTAGAGGCGAGCTGGGCTTTTATATCATCAGTGATGGCTCAGCCAATCCCTACAAGGTTAAGATAAGGGCGCCCTCTTTTGTTAACATAATGGCTCTCAAACCTATGGTGGTGGGCCACACCGTGCCTGACCTGATTCTCATTTTTGGAAGTATAGACATAGTGATGGGGGAAATAGATAGATGAGTCTGTTGCAGACGATATTGGTCATAATAATAGAGCTGGCAGCAGCTCTGGGGTTTATCATGGTGACCGCCCTCATCCTCATCTATATGCTGAGGAAGGTCATGGGCCACATGCAAGCCCGACTGGGCCCCATAAGAGTAGGTCCTCATGGGGTTTTACAGACGGTAGCTGATGCCCTGAAGCTTTTTGGAAAAGAAGACATCATACCAGCAGCGGCTGACAAATGGACTTTTAGAATTGCCCCGGCCATTGTGTTTACAGCCAGCCTGGCTACCTTTTCCTTTATTCCTTTCGCTCCAAATATAGTGGCTGTGAATGTGGACATCAGCCTTTTTTTCCTTCTGGCTATTTCCTCCCTGGCTGTGCTGGGAATTGTTATGGCCGGCTGGGGCTCCAATAACAAGTACGCTCTTTTAGGAGGGCTGAGGGGCGTGGCCCAGATGATCAGCTATGAGATACCTCTGGTCCTCTCTACTTTAGGTGTGGTTATGATGACTGGCAGCCTTAATTTGATTGATATAGTAGAAAAACAGAAGACTATGTATAATATAGTTCCTCAATTTCTCGGTTTTGCCATTTTCATAGTAGCTGCCCTGGCTAAGATTAACCGCACTCCCTTTGACCTGCCAGAGGCAGAGTCGGAGCTGGTGGCCGGATACAATACCGAGTACAGCGGAATGAGATGGGCCTTCTTCTTTCTGGCAGAATTTGTCAATATTTTTATCATCTCAGCTCTGGGCACCATAGTTTTTCTGGGCGGCTGGAACGGCTTTCTGATTTCTCTGCCGCCCTGGGCCTGGTTCATGATTAAATCCTATGTTCTGATCTTTTTCGTAATGTGGGTCTGGTCCACCTTTCCCCGTTTCCGGGCTGACCAACTTATGGATGTAGGGTGGAAGATTTTGCTGCCTCTGGCCCTTCTGAATATCGCTCTTACCGGTCTGGTTATTTTGTTGAGGGAGGGCAGGATATTTTGATCGGGTTGTTCAAAGGATTGGCTCTAACTCTAAGGACTTACCTGACTCCTGCGGTCACCGTGCAATATCCGGAGGAGAGGCTTCCTATCCCTGAACGGCAGGGCTTTCCCAATCTTAAAATCGATCCAGAAAGTATAGATACCCAGACCAGGGAATTTCGCTATAACTGTAACGCCTGCGGCCTGTGTGCTAAAAACTGCCCCAATCAGGTGATAACAGTGACGCGCAAGGATATAGACGGTGGCAAGCAGCCCGATGTATATGAGATCGATGTAGGGGGATGCATGTTTTGTGGGATTTGCATCGAGGTCTGCCCTTTCGACGGACTGTTCGGGAGTCCTTTGTACGAGATGGCCCACCCAGATAATAAGGCCTTGATCTACGACAAGGACATGCTGACCTACCGCCTGGAATATCCGGTGCTCTGGGGAGAGAAGGAAAGAAAGTGGCAGAGGAAGATAAAGGAGCTCCGCTATTAGCATGGAAATCTCTACAGTCCAGTTGGTAGCTTTTGGCATAGTTACCGCCATAATGCTGATCTCTGCCCTCCTGGTGGTGACGGCCAGGAACATCGTGCATGCTGTCTTTTTCCTGATCGTCACCCTATTCTGTGTGGCCGGATATTTTATTCTCTTGCTGGCAGACTTTCTGGCCGCAGTTCAGATATTGATCTATGTAGGGGCGGTAGTTGTTCTGATAGTTTTTGGGCTCATTCTGACCAGGGCCAGGGTAGGTCAAGCCATCCCTATGGAGGAGGTAAGACAGAGGCTCTGGGCTGTCCTGGTCTCTCTTGTTTTTTTCGGGGGCGCATCCTACGCCCTTCTTAATGAGAAATGGCCAGTGGTGAGCGTAGAAAAGATGGAGGTAACGACCACCAGCAAAATTGCTGATACCTTATTCAATACCTATGTGCTTCCTTTCCAGGTGACTTCGGTGCTCTTGCTGGCTGGGCTCATTGGGGCTATTGTTCTGGCTATGAGGGAGGAGAAATGATTCCTCTGCCATACTACCTCATTGCTTCTACGGCTTTGCTTTCGGTAGGAATTTTTGGGGTTTTGACCAGGAAACATGTCATCCAGATCCTCCTATCCGTCGAGTTGATACTAAATGCGGTCACTATTAACTTTGTGGCCTTTTCTCTGTACATAATCCCCGAGCGTCCCATAGGGCAGGTTTTCGCCATTTTTGTTATCACCTTTGCTGCTGCGAAGGTGGGGGTTGGTCTGGCTATTATCCTGGCTATCTACAAGAGCCTTAGGACGGCCAATATTGAGGATATCAGGCTCTTGAAGTGGTAGATCCAACAGGTGCTTTTGCTCAAAGTTGACGAAACGCCTTGAGTCCAGGGTTCAAGAAAGACAATTGGCGCAATCTGCCTTAAGGATAATTTGACTTGAGGAATTAGAAAGACCGAAGATGTTAGGCTCAATGGGTATTGAAAATATAGTGCTCAACCTGGTTATAGTCATAGCCTTACTACCTCTTCTGTCCTTTGTGCTACTTCTCTTTTTGGGCAGGTTTCTGCCGGGCAGAGGTGGCCCGGTGGCAACGGCTCTGGTAGGAGCATCTTTTGCCGCCTCCCTGTACGTCCTCTTTCAAGTGCTTACCAGAGGTAATGTAGCTTCCTCCATGGTCTGGCATGTGGCGGGAAGTGCCCGCTTTACCCTGGGCCTTTTGGTGGATGAACTGACCGTCTTTATGTTGGTGGTGGTGACTTCCATAAGTTTCGTGATACACCTTTATTCCATTGGCTATATGCACAGAGAAAAGAGACTTAGTTGGTACTTTGCTGTTCTGTCCCTCTTCACTGCTGCCATGCTGAGCCTGGTTATAGCTGATAACTATCTCCAACTGTACATCTCCTGGGAGTTGGTAGGTCTGTGTTCCTACCTTCTCATCGGTTTCTGGTTCGAGAAGAAGTCGGCCAGCGATGCAGCCAAGAAAGCTTTCATAGTGACCCGGCTGGGGGATGTGGGACTCAGCCTGGGCATTATCCTCATCTACGTCTCCACGGGTAGCTTCATTTTCAGCGAAGTATTTCAGCAGGCCGAAGGCCTGAGTATGACCCTGGTTACCGCGATTACCCTGCTTCTTTTCTGTGGAGCGGCAGGTAAGTCAGCTCAGTTTCCCCTCCACGTGTGGCTTCCTGATGCCATGGAGGGTCCCACTCCGGTCAACGCTCTCGTCGATGCTGCCACCAAGATAGGCGCGGGAGTCTACCTGGTAGCCAGGAATTTTCCTCTCTTTGAGCTCTCCGCTTTCTCCACGGGAACGGTAGTCTGGATCGGGGCTATCAGTGCCCTGATGGCAGCTACCATGGCTATGGTTATGACTGACATCAAAAGGGTCCTGGCCTACTCTACGGTGAGTCAGGTGGGCTATATGATGGTGGCCCTGGGAACAGGGGGATACTTCGCCGGTATCTTCCATCTCATGACCCACGCTTTCTCTAAAGCTCTGCTGTTTCTGGGATCGGGAAGCATCATCCAGGCGGCCCACGTCCAGGATATTACCCAGGCGGGTGGACTGTACAGGCGGATGAAAATAACGGCCATCACCTTTATCCTGGGCGCTCTGTCCATATCTGGCTTGCCCCTTTTTTCGGGATTTTGGAGTAGCGACCAGATTCTTCGGGATGTCTACAACTATAACTTCATCATTTATGTCATTCTGACCTTTACCTCGATATTGACTGCCTTCTACATGTCCCGATTGGTCTTTCTTACCTTCTTTGGCCGAAAAGGAGATAAGGCAGAGTATGCCCACGAGTCTCCACCGGTGATGAGCATACCCCTTATCCTTTTGGCCATTCCGACTGTCCTGGTCGGCTTTATAGGCTCGCCCTTTTTGCCTGAAGCCTATCGTTTCTTCACTCTCTTTGCTCCCGAGAGCTTTGGGGTTCGCCAGGTAGAGGCGAACTACGCTGTTATGGGAGGACCTATAGCGGCAGATCTGGCCGGAATTCTTTTGGCCTATCTTATCTATCAGAGAAATCTCAGGCCCCAGGACTGGCTGGCCCGCTATCTGGGACCTTACTATAAGGTGCTTCTCCATAAGTATTATTTCGACGAAATTTACCTTTTCCTGATAGTCAGACCGGTTTTAAGGCTGTCCGATTTCATAGGGCGCTTCGACCTGGCCGTCATCGATCGGGTGGTTAACTGGGTGGGTGATAGCGGACTCAGATTTGCTTCCGCTATCGGCATTTTTGATCTGGGAGTCATCGACGGAATTGTTAACTGGGTGGGTGATACCATGCTGGATAACAGCTCCCGTTTTCGATTGAGCCAGACCGGATACACCCTGAATTACCTACTCTTTTTCTTTGCTGCGGTAGCCTTGTTGGTGCTATGGATCCAGTTTGCGTAAACAACCTGCGGCTCAAGGCCAGGAGGCCTTATGGTCAGATGAATTTACAGGATGAAATTTGTCTCAGGAGGTAACCCATGGGATTTGACATATTAAGCTTGATTCTCTTTCTCCCTCTGGCCGGATCAATTCTGGTACTTCTGATCCCCAAAGAGAACAAGAACCTGATTAAGGGGGCATCTTTGGTCTTTTCTCTGCCTTCTCTGGTTCTTAGTGGTCTCCTCTATTACTATTTCGACCATTCGCTGGGAGCCATGCAGTTCCAGGTCAATGTGCCCTGGGTAAGGTCGGTAGGGCTTTTCTATCAGTTGGGAGTGGATGGGATAAGTCTCCCCCTGGTCATCCTCACCGCCCTCCTCTCCACTGTCTCCCTGCTGGCTTCCTGGACCATTAATGAAAAAGTCAAAGGCTATTTCTCCCTGATGCTCCTTCTGGAGACCGGGATGCTGGGGGTCTTCCTGGCTCTGGACTTCATTCTCTTTTTTATTTTTTGGGAATTGGTTCTTCTCCCCATGTATTTCATCATCGGCCTGTGGGGTGGGCCCAGGCGCGATTATGCCAGCATAAAGTTCTTTCTCTACACCCTTCTGGGAAGTGTTCTCCTTCTGGTGGGAATTTTGCTCCTTTACTTCTCCTCCGGCCTGAAGACCTTCGATATGGTCAGGCTGATCAATGCTCCACTGCCTGCCGCCATTGAGAACCTGGTCTACCTTCTGACCTTTGTGGGCTTTGCGGTCAAAGTTCCCATCTGGCCCTTCCACAGCTGGTTGCCGGACGCCCACGTAGAAGCTCCTACCGCGGGAAGCGTTCTCCTGGCCGGCATTCTCCTGAAGATGGGGACCTATGGATTTGTACGGGTAAGTATACCGATTCTTCCCGGTGCATCCAGATATTTCGCCACTGCCCTGGCTATCCTGGCTGTCATCAGCATTATCTATGGGGCCTTTTGTGCCATGGCCCAGAAGGATATCAAGAAGCTGGTGGCTTACTCTAGCGTCAGCCATATGGGATATGTCATGTTAGGAGTGGCTTCCCTGGCCCCTCAGGCTGTGAATGGAGCGGTTCTTCAGATGGTGAGCCACGGTTTGATCACCGGCATGCTCTTTCTGCTGGTGGGGATGATTTATGAGAGAACCCATACCAGAATGATCCCCGAGCTGGGAGGATTGTCCACCAGGATGCCCGTAATTGCTGGCATCCTGGCCTTCACCTCCTTTGCTTCTCTGGGGCTTCCGGGGCTTTCTGGCTTCTGGGCTGAGTTTCTGGTTCTTTTGGGCACCTTCTCCGTAGGTCTGGCCTTCTACAAGACTATGGCTGTCCTGGCTGCTCTGGGCATAGTCATAACTGCAGGATACTTTTTGTGGATGCTTCAGAGGGTTATTCTACAGACTTACCATGGTCCGGCCATAGAACTCCCGAGGATAAGTTTCCGGGAGCTGGTCTATCTGGCTCCCCTGATCATGCTCATAATTCTTATCGGGATCTACCCGGGGATAGCGCTGGAGATGATTAACAGCACTGTCCTGGCTATTCTCGGATAGGGAGGAGTACAGCACAAGGATGAATTTGAACCTGCTTTTGCCAGAGATAATTGTATTCTCCTTCTCCCTGATGGTCCTTTTTGTATCTCTGTTCTGGAACAACCGAAAACCGAGTCTTACCCTGGGGCTCATGAGTATCGCAGGCCTTCTTCTGGCCATAGGGGCTTTTGTAGTGATACCCAGAGTTGGGGCCACCGCCTTTGGAGGAATGTTTGTGGCTGATGGATTCAGTCTTTTCTTCCGAGTCCTTTTCTTGAACCTGGCGGCCATGATTGTACTTTTGGCCATCGACTTTATGAGGGAGTTCCAAAGACATCTGGGCGAGTTCTATTTTCTGCTCCTTATTGTGGCTCTGGGGGCCATGCTCATGTCCTCTGCCAATGATCTGATCATGATCTTTTTGGCCCTGGAGCTCTTGAGTCTCCCCTCCTACATCCTGGTGGGATTTGCCAAGAGGGACCCTCGGTCCAATGAGGCGGCCCTAAAATACTTTCTCCTGGGAGTCCTGGCCTCAGCCATGCTCCTCTATGGTATGTCTCTTATCTTCGGCCTGACCGGATCAACCGGCCTTGTGGATATCGCAAGCAAGTTTGAGGCTTCAGGGGGCAGTGCTGGCCCAGCTCTTTTGGTGGCCATTATTATGATCATAGCTGGTTTTGGTTTTAAAATCGCTGCTGTGCCCTTCCACTTCTGGAGTCCGGACACCTATGAGGGGGCACCCACCTCGGTCACTGTGCTTCTGGCGACTCTTTCTATGATAGGGGGGTTTGTGGGACTGTACAGGCTATTCTTCATCGCCCTACCTGATTACCTGGACATCTGGACTAAAGTGATATTCATTCTGGCTTTTCTGTCCATGACCATGGGCAGCCTAATTGCCATGTCTCAGGATAACCTTAAGAGACTTCTGGCCTACTCCGGTATTGCCCATGGGGGATACATATTGATTGCCTTTTCCGTGGCTACCTTTGATAGCCAGTGGTCGGTGCTGGTATATTTTCTGGCCTACATTTTCATGACCGTAGGTGCCTTCGCCGTGGCTATGGTGGTGGAAAGGGCCAGAGGGTCCAGCGAGATCTCTGCTCTAGGTGGACTGGGGTACAGCAACCCCTTCCTGGGAGTGACCATGACCATCTTCATGATGTCCCTGGTGGGACTCCCCCCCTTTGCCGGATTTATCGGTAAGCTTTATGTATTCAAGTCTGCTGTGGAGGGAGGAGCTCTTTTTCTGGTCCTGGTGGCTATAGTCACAAGTGTCATCTCTCTCTACTTCTACCTGAAAGTGGTTCGGCAGATCTACTTTGTAAAGGGGGACGGTGAAGCGGTGCCAACGCCCAACCTCTCCTTCGCCGTTATTGCCCTTTGCGCCATCTATACCATTCTGATATGCTTATATCCTGTATTTTTCACCAGGATAGCCCTTGCCGCTATCTCTTAATTTGGCAGCAGGATGGTTTTTTGTAGCTGTCTCCTGACCAGAAAAAGAGGGTAGTAAGATGCCGCAAGGATACGAGTTACTGCTTTCAACTGGGTTGATCTTTCTGTCAGCAGGTCTTCTTTTGGCTGCCTTCACCTATTTGATGGCCTGGATATTTGGCCCCAGGAGACTATCTCCTCCCCATGGCTTAAGGGCCTCAACGGGAAGGCGGAGGATCCACCTGGTGGCCCGGACCATCCCTGATTTTCATTATGTCGCTGCGCTTTCCTTTTCTATCCTCATGCCTGTAGCAGTCCTGATCCTTCTGGGCCTGTCTTCTGCTCCTACAACTGAGAGCAGAGGCCTTCTGGCCATAGGGGTGCTGTATATTCTGGTGGCTTTATCTCTAATTCTCATTTATCTCCTTAAGAGGGGTTTCCTTAGTTGGAAGTAGACCGACAGAAGCACAGGAGGAGAGGTCCTGTCTACGGGAAATTAGAACGAGTCCTGGCCTGGTCACGCTTAGAACGAGTCCTGGCCTGGTCACGCCGCAATTCTCTGGGAATTTATATGATAGGCAGTAACTGCTGTGCCCAGGAGATGATGGCTATCTGGGGTCCCAGCTATGATGAAGAGCGCATGGGAGCCTATCAGGTTATCTCACCTCGACATGCCGACATATTGATAGTAGCAGGATCTATCTCTAAACAACTGGCCAGGGATATAGAAGAAATCTATCTTCAAATACCAGAACCCAAATGGGTCATTGCCATGGGAGCCTGTGCCATTGACGGAGGCCTTTTTGCGGGTTCCTATGCTACGGTCAGGGGGCTTAAAGAGCTGATACCGGTAAGCCTGTTTGTTCCTGGCTGTCCGCCGAGACCAGAAGCCCTCATGCGCGGAATCGTAAAGCTTCAGGAGAGTACAATTGGAGTGGAGGAGGAACCAGGTGCCTGGGGAGAAAAACGAGCTGGAAGAACTTTACTTCAAAGCCCGCCTTTCCCTGCTGAATCTGAAGGATAGAATTCAGGAGACTCTGAGAGACTTGAAGGTGCAGGTAGAAGCGGAGGAGGCGGAGATAATAGTCAGGGTTGACCGGGGAGACCTCCTGGAAGTCCTCCAGAGACTCAAGGAGGAATCCAGGATTTCCTTTGACCTTTTGTTGGATATGGTGGGTCTCGATCTGGGAAAGGAACTGGAGATGATGTATTATCTTTGTGCTTCTGAACCCTGGCAGATCCTGGTGATAAAGGTCCCCCTGCCTGCTGAAGGAGGGACGGTTCCTTCCATCGCCTCTCTTTTTAAGGGGGCAGACTGGTACGAAAGGGAGATTCACGAGATGCTGGGAATCCAATTCAGCGGCCGGAAAGAAATAGAGAGGCTTTTTACTTCCGAACAGCAGGAGGGCTTTCCCTTAAGAAAGGATTTTCGCGGCTGAAAAACTGTCACCAAAGAATTTTCGGAGTTGAAAGATACTATGATCCTACCTGAGCACAAGGAGGAAACCGCCAACACTCTGGAAGTAAGTTGTGGCGCTCAGCTCCCTGGCACCGATCTGTCTTTACGTTTCCACCTCATCCTGGATGTGGATGAGATCGTGGACTGCCGCCTGAGAACGGGGTTTTCCCATCGGGGGATTGAAAAACGGGCTGAGGAGTTAACCTACCATCAGCTCACCTCTTTACTGAGTTTAGTCGATGCATCCAGCGGCATCTCCGGTGAGCTGGCTTTCTGTCTGGCTGTGGAGAGGCTCATGGGATGGAAGGTTCCCGAGAGAGCAGTCTGGATCAGAATGATTATGGCCGAACTATCCCGCATGGCCAGCCACCTGGGCTGGCTTTCCAGATTCTCAGCTATAATGGGCTCCGAGGCCGGTTATCACTATGCCGAGCGAGACCGGGATCGGGTCCTGAGATTATTAGAGTTGGTTACCGGATCCAGGATAGCTCCTAATTATGTTAGGGTGGGGGGAGTGCGGGAGGACCTTCCCGCCGAGTTTGAGCCAAGACTGACAGAGTTTCTGCATCTTTTCAAAAGAAGATATGAAGAGTACCATCTTCTTCTGACGGAAAATAGGTTTTTCCGGGATAGGGTGGAGAACCTGGCCGTCCTAAGCAAGGAAGATGCCTATAGCTATGGGGTTACCGGCCCAAATCTGAGAGCCTGCGGGATCAGGATCGATGCCAGAAAAAATGCTCCCTATAGCGGATACGACCAGGTTGTATTCAAGATTCCTATGGGTAGAAAAGGCGATTGCTTTGATCGCTACTCTGTGCGCTTGAAGGAGATCAGAGAGTCGGTGGAAATTGTCAAACAGGCTATGGAAGCGCTACGTCAGGGTGAGGTTCTTAACAGTCCTCCTCTCGGGCCTATTCCCCCGCCCGGCCAGGCGTATGTGGGAATAGAATGTCCCCACGGCCAGTTGGGTCTTTTTCTTAAGTCCGATGGTACAGAAAAGCCCTACCGACTCAGGATTCGGGGGCCGTCTATGGCCCATCTTATGGCTCTGGGTAAAGTGCTTTTGGGGCAGAGGATCTCTGATCTTCCCACCATAGTGAGCAGTTTCGATATATCTATGAGCGAGGCAGAGAGATGAGTGAGGTAGATAGGAGCGAGGTGGAGAGGTGATGCCCTTTGTGACAGTTTTCTTAAAATCTATCCTTATTCTGCTCTTTCTTTTATTTTCGGTGAACCTGTATATTTATCTGGAAAGAAAGTTTGTAGGCCATCTGCAGGCCCGCCGAGGGCCTATGACTGGCTTTCATGGGGTACTCCAGCCAGTGAGTGATGTTTTCAAGTTAATATTTAATGGCCAGCTTGTTCCCGATGAGTCCAGGAAAGTCTTCTTCAGACTGGCTCCCTTGTTCGCTTTTCTTCCTGCTTATATGGTGTATTTAGTTTTACCCTTCTCCAGAAGGCTCCTCCTGGCCGATCCAGATGCCAGCCTGCTCCTGGTGCTCTCTTTGTTATTTCTGTCCATGGTAGGCCTTTCCTTCTCGGGGTGGGCTTCGGGCAACCACGAAGCAGCGGTAGGATCTATCTACATCCTGACTAACCTGGCCAGTTTTTTTCTACCCTTAGTAGTCAGTGCGGCCAGCATCTCTTTTCTGGCTGGCTCTCTGAGCTTGATCGATATCGTGGAGGCCCAGTCGAGAGTCTGGTTTATTTTTCTTCAGCCTCTGGGCGCCGTGGTTTTCCTGGTTTCCATCTTGAGATTGATTGAGCGATCACCCTATGCCTTTCCCTACGTCGATCCTGAATTGATCGCCTCTTATAAAATCGAATATAGTGGGGCTGGTCTGGGATTTCTCATTTTCACCGAGTACCTGAATTTCTTTACCATGATGGGAATATTCACCATCCTATTTCTGGGCGGATGGGAGGGTATTTTCGAGATGCCCTCCGTGATCTGGTTTTTGCTTAAGGTGTACGCGGCCTCGTTTTTTGTCCTATGGATCCGATCAAGTCTGCCCAAACCCAGATTAGAGGAAGTTATGGCCAGAACCGGGTGGATGTTTCTCCTTCCCCTGGCTCTACTAAACCTGATCCTTACTCTTGTCTTTGTAACTTTTGTCAGGCCGTTAATCTAAATTTAGCTGGTGGTCATTCGGGGGTCGCACCCTCGAACAAGGGAGATAAGGAGTCTATTCTTTAAGTAGATGGAAAGTATAATCAAAAGCATGATCCAGACCTTCAAGAATCTGGTTCGAAGATCCGTAACTGTTCTCTA
>NZ_BLRZ01000048.1 GCF_013281975.1 Candidatus Hakubella thermalkaliphila
TTTCATCTGCTCTGCCAGGAAAGCTAAAATATCATGCACTACATCTGACTGTTCCTTTTTTACGGGTTCAATAGCATTGCGACAATGGGCTACATTGTTTCCAAAGAACTGGGCCAATTCTATGGGGAGCTGTTTAACGAGCGTCAAGAAGGAGATTACGTGGACTACACTGAATTTGCTCGAGAAAAGGTCGTAGAGGATATGAAAAAATGCCAGACGTTTCTCGTTAAATTAGAACAAGCAGTGGATATGTTATTGAGGAGAGAGACTGAGCAGTGACCTATACTTTGTAATAAAAGATACCGTAAAGCCACAAATTGACAGCCTTGGAACCTCTGGTTAGAATAGCCCTAGGAAGGAGAGGACGGTGGTCGAGGAAAGAGAACTGGTCATTATTGGAGCAGGCCCAGCGGGATTGGTGGCCGGGCTTTATGCTTCCCGAGCCCGAATAGATACTTTGATCCTGGACAAGGCCATGCCCGGGGGACAGGCTATTCTGACTGATGTGATAGAGAACTTCCCTGGTTTCCCAGACGGGATATCAGGCCAGGAGCTGATTGATCTCATGGTCAAACAGGCACAAAAGTTTGGGGCCGAGATCCGAAATTTCGTGGAGGTAGAAAAGATATTTCTCGATGGCTCTCGAAAAGTCATCAAGACCGATGGCGAGGATATAATCGCTCAGGCAATTATTGTCGCTTCCGGCGCTGGATATCGCCGCCTGGGTATTTCCGGGGAGGAGGAGTTTATCGGAAGAGGAGTATCCTTTTGTGCGACCTGTGACGGAGCCTTCTTCAGGGACAGAAATGTCCTGGTGGTGGGAGGAGGGGATACTGCCCTTACGGAGGCTCTCTTCCTTACCAAATTTGTCAAAAAGTTGACCATTGTCCACCGAAGAGATCAGCTACGAGCCGTGAAGATCCTTCAGGAAAGGGCCTTTAACAATGAGAAGATTGATTTTCTGTGGAACTCTGTCCCGGTGGAAATCAAAGGCGATAGATCAGTCCGTAGCGTGGTGGTTCAGAACAAAAAAGATGGAACGCTTAGGGAGATTGCTGCCGACGGCGTATTCATGGCTATTGGTATAGTGCCCAATACCACCTTTGTCCACGATTTGGTCAGGCTGGACCCTAACGGATATTTAGAGACCGATGACAATTTGAAGACCAGCGTTGAAGGGATCTATGCGGCCGGGGATGTACGCAAGGGTTCCCTCAAACAGGTAGTTGCTGCCAGCTCAGACGGGGCTGTTGCTGCTACTTCAGCCGGAGAGTATCTGGATAGTCTGAGAGAGCAAAAGACATCAAAAAGGGGTGAGGTAAATGGCTAATACCAACACGCTTCAACTGACCGACCAGAACTTCAAGGAAGAGGTCCTGAACTCGAAGATACCGGTATTGGTAGATTTCTTCGCTCCCTGGTGTGGGCCCTGCAACATGATGGAACCCATATTGGATGAGCTGGCTCTAGAATTCGAGGGCCGGATAAAGTTCGGAAGACTGAATGTGGATGACAATCAGAAGACTTCTCAGGAATATGAAATATTGAGCATCCCCACCATCATCCTCTTTGAACAAGGGGTAGCCCAAAAGACCATCATAGGTGCGCTGCCCAAGAAGAAACTCCAGGAAAAGCTGGAGGAGTTTCTCAAATAGGGTATCATGCTCGTTCCCCGAGAAAGAGGTAGGCCGGAGAAGAGGTTAGGATGGAGCAGACTATCAAAAAAAATGATCGGGGAGAAGAGGTAGTAGATATCCAACGCAGGCTCATTGCTCTGGGGTTTGATCTGGGTAAGAGTGCGGCCGACGGGGTCTTTGGGGAGCAAACCGAGACAATTGTCAAGGCTTTCCAGCAGAAGAGAGGTCTGATAGTCGATGGGGTGGTGGGAGAGGAAACCTGGCGGGAATTAGTGGAAGCCAGCTACCGGCTAGGGGATCGAGCCCTTTATTACAGATACCCTCCTTTGAGAGGCGATGATGTCCGAGAGCTGCAGATGTCCCTCAATTCTCTCGGCTTCCACACTCAGGACGAAGCCGGTGTCTTCGAGCAAGAGACGGATCAAGCGGTCCGGGAGTTTCAGAGAAACATAGGTCTGCCCCCCGATGGAATCGCGGGAGAAGAGACTATAGATGCGTTAAACAGCCTCAAAAAAGCAGTTTCCACGGGCAGCAGGTTCGCCATACCTGATAAAAGATACATTTGTAACAGCTCTCGAGGCGACAGAAGATTAAAAATTATGCTTGATCCAGGACATGGATTGCCCAAAGATCCTGGCGCAGTGGGTGCTTTCGGCCTGACCGAAGCCGAAGTGTGCTGGCGTATTGCTCTTGGTTGCAGGTGGATATTGGAGCAGAGGGGCGTAGAGGTCGTTTTTTCCCGAGAGGAGGGTGAGACTATTCCCGAGGGAGAGAGATCCCAGAGGGCCAATCAACAGGAAGTGGATTGTCTCCTGAGTATCCATCTGAATTTCTCTCGCGACATGCAGGCTGAGGGATCTACCTGCTTCTATTTCTCTAATGGCAGATGGTATTCCAAAGCGGGCAAGAAGGCGGCCCATCTTATTCAGGATGAGCTGATCAGAGGTCTGGCTCTGGTGGACTGCCGGGTCCATGGCATGAACTACTCCATCTTGCGCAAAACTCGTATGACTGCTGTTCAGGTAGAACCAGCTTTTATTTCCAATGTCAAGGAGGAGAGGCTTCTGGGGAGTGGAAGCTACATTGAGACGATCTCCAGAGCTATCTCCCAGGGTGTGGCCAGGTTCCTGGAAATGGAAAAGCAAAGCATAATATGATGTCCGGATCTGAAAGAGAAGAAATCCGCTCAGGCTCGGGAGAATGGCGTAAGGATGCTTCTTAAAAAAAGAGAGCCTTAAGTTAAGGAAAGTGAAAGATCAAGAATTTCAGGAATGGTTTGATCGATTTTTGAGGGGCAGCATTAGCTGGAAAGAGTTTATTAGAAGAGCCACGCTGCTCGGTATTTCCCTGCCAACAGTTGCCAGTATTTTAGCAGCTTGTGCAGCGCCGGCGGGAGCCCCTCCCTCAGCCAAGGAAGGACCCGAAGAGGTTGCAGAGGTGACAGTGCCAGAGGCCGACTCGGAAAGAGCTAGAGTGCTAACAGAGGTTATCTATGATGAGATCTTTCTTTCCCATCAGACGACCCCAGGTCATCCTGAAAACAGCAAGAGGCTGGAAGCCATTCTGGAAGGGATCACCACCAGTGGCTTGAAAGACAAACTTCTCTGGGCCCGCCCCTCCGAGGCCGATGTGGAAGTCATTGCTCTGGTCCATTCTCAAGAGTACATAGCTAAGGTGGCTTCGCTGTCCGCAGCTAAAAAGTTAGTGCATCTGGATCCTGATACCGTGGTCTCAGAGAAGACCTTCCAGTGCGCCCGCTATGCCGTGGGTGGTGTCCTGCAAGGTCTTCAGGACATGGCCAATGGCAGATGTGAGAATGGGTTTGCGCTGGTCAGACCCCCCGGCCACCACGCCAGAAAAGCCTCGGGAATGGGTTTTTGTATCTTCAATAATGCGGCGGTAGGGGCGGAATATGCCATCAGGGAGATGGGGTGGAAGCAGGTAGTGATTATTGACTGGGATGCCCACCATGGGAACGGGGTGCAGGAGATTTTCTACGATCGGGATGATGTTCTCTACATATCTCTCCATCAGTATCCCCACTACCCTGGTACTGGATACTTTACGGAGGTAGGTGAGGGTAGAGGAGAGGGGTTTACCATTAACCTTCCTTTTGGTCCTGGCTCAGGTGATTCCGAATATCTGCTGGCCTTGGAAAAGATAATACTTCCTATAGCTACTCAGTTTGATCCTCAGCTTGTTCTTGTCTGTGCGGGCTATGACGGCCACCGGGATGACCCCCTTTCTGCTCTGGACCTCAGCACAGACGTCTTCAACAAAATGGCTGGTCGAGTCAAAGACCTGGCCCAGATCTGCTGTGAGGGCAGGCTGCTGGTCGTTCTGGAGGGAGGCTATGGGCTTGACTCCCTCTCCGATAGCGTAGTGGCCACCCTTAGAGCTTTGGTGGAGCCTGCTACCGATACTTTGAAAAAGGGGAAGAAAGAGCCATCAGAGCTTCCTGAAGCTTCATCCAGCTCAGAAGAAATGGTAGAGAAGCTCAAAAACTATTTCGCCAGATACTGGAAGATATAGGATAGTCTGTTCCGATAGATTAAAACCGATATTTGTCTTATGCGGGGTGGTCGGTTAGCTCCACGGGGGAGAGGTGCTTGGTTTAGCGACCGGATTGGCCTTGAGTGAAGTGCTGAGGCCTCCACGGGTTTCAAAGTGGAGGATGCTGACCCGAGGTGGAGCTAACTGATTACCCCCCTTTATCTTATCTTTCACGCCGCTCAAGTCGCTACACTACCCGGCTGGCAGCTCCGTGGATATCTGCCTGCAGCGGTGCGCTCGGGTAGGTCGTAAACTGGCTACACTCGCTCTCTCTAACTTTTACTCATACATGGGGCCTCCTTTTTTCTCGCCTCCATTATCACCGTAGGTTGAGAGACATCCCGCCAGGCCCCTCTTTTGAAAAACTTCTAACATGTTTATAAAAGTAAAAGTACGCTAAGGAGACTTGACAATCATATACTCAAGATTTATAATACAGTCAGAAAAAATCTCAGAGTTAAGTCTAAAAGGAGTGATTTGTTATGGCAAGAGCCATCGGTATCGATCTCGGCACTACCAACTCCTGTGTAGGAGTGATGGAGGCTGGTGAGCCGGTCGTAATTCCCAATGCGGAAGGAGGCAGGGTTACCCCATCGGTAGTTGCCCTTTCCAAGTCCGGGGAGCTTCTGGTGGGCCAGGTTGCCAAACGTCAGGCTATCACCAACCCGGAGAATACGGTCATGTCCATCAAGCGCAAGATGGGGACAACGGAAAAAGTAAAGCTGGGTGAAAAGAATCATACCCCGCCTGAAATTTCGGCCATGATTTTGCAGAAGCTGAAGAGGGACGCCGAGGCCTACCTGGGTGAGAAAATAACCCAGGCTGTCATCACTGTACCGGCTTACTTTGATGACTCTCAGAGGCAGGCTACCAAAGATGCAGGACGCATTGCTGGCCTGGAAGTTCTGAGGATCATCAACGAGCCCACCGCGGCTGCTCTGGCCTATGGGTTGGACAAGGAGCACGACCAGACTATTTTGGTCTATGATCTGGGAGGCGGGACCTTTGACGTCTCTATTCTGGAGCTAGGCGAGGGGGTCTTCGAGGTAAAGTCTACCAGCGGGAACACCCATCTGGGTGGCGATGATTTTGATCAAAGAGTTATAGACTGGATGGTCTCGGAGTTCAAGAAGGACAGCGGTATTGATCTGTCCAGGGACCGGATGGCCATGCAGAGACTCAAGGAAGCGGCAGAGAAGGCCAAGATAGAGCTGTCCACCACTATGCAGACCAATATCAATCTTCCCTTCATCACGGCGGATGAGTCCGGCCCCAAACATCTAGATATGACTTTGACCAGGGCCAGGCTGGAGCAGCTCTGTGCTGATCTGATCGAGGCCACCCGAGGCCCTATGAAGAGGGCTCTGGAGGACGCTAACAAGACGGCCGAGAATATTGATCACGTCATTCTGGTGGGGGGTATGACCCGCATGCCGGCTATTCAAGAGCTGGTCCGCAAGATGACCGGGAAGGAACCCCACAAGGGAGTCAACCCTGATGAGGTAGTGGCAGTAGGAGCGGGCATCCAGGCTGGTGTCCTCAAGGGTGAGGTCAAGGACGTCCTTCTTCTGGACGTTACGCCTCTGTCTTTAGGCATTGAGACTAAGGGTGGAATATTTACCAAACTTATCGAGAGAAATACCACCATACCTACCAAGAGAAGCGAGATCTTCACCACTGCTGAGGACAGCCAGACCAGTGTGGAGATTCACGTTCTTCAGGGCGAGAGAGAGCTGGCAGTCTATAATAAGACTTTGGGCCGTTTCCAGTTGGTGGGCATCCCTCCGGCTCCCCGAGGGATACCTCAGATAGAGGTGACCTTCGACATCGATGCTGATGGCATCGTTCACGTCTCGGCCAAAGATATGGCTACCGGTAATGAACAGAAGATCACTATCACTGCTTCCAGCGGGCTCTCTGAAGAAGAGATTGAGAAAATGATTAAGGAAGCCCAGGCCCATGCCGAGGAGGACAAGAGAAGAAAGCAACTGGTGGAGGCCAAAAATCATGCTGATAACCTGATCTACTCCACAGAAAAGTCGCTGCGGGATATTGGTGACAAGATAGATCCAGGCGACAGGAAGAGAATAGAGGACGCCATTGCTGAGCTGAAGAAGATCATGGATACCGACGACATAGACAGGCTCAAGAGGGCCACCGATGCGCTGCTGGATGCCTCCCACAAGCTGGCAGAGGCAGTCTATGCTAAAACCTCAGCGCAACAGCAGAGCACCACAGGAGGGCAACAAGCTTCCTCTCAAGGTCCTCGAACCGATGAGGAGGAAGTTGTGGATACCGACTTTGAGGTGGTTGACGAAGAAGAGAATAAGTAAGAGCTGAAAGATGGGAAAAGGGGGAGTCTTCTCCTCCCACCACTGATTATAAGAAGAGGAGGTGCTCTCATGCCGAAGAGGCACAGAGAGGAGCCAGAAACTGAGTTTCAGAACATACAAGAACAACGGTTCCAGGATACAAAGGAAAAACTGGTAGAAGAAACAATTGAAGACGAGAATTTGATAGTGTATGAAGAGGAGAAGGGTTCTCCGATCTCTGTCCAGGACTCCGAGTCTCAGGTAAAAAAGCTTGAAGAGAAAGTCAAACAGTTAGAGGCAGAGATAGCCGATTATGTAGATACTCTCAAGCGGGTGCAGGCCCAGTTCGAAAATTACAAGAAGAGGATCAAAAAGGAGTTCGATACCTTCACTCAGATATCCACTCACAAGCTGGTCAAACAGCTTCTGCCGGTCCTGGATAATCTGGAGAGGGCTCTATCTTCTGCGGAATCTACGGACGATAAAGGCAAGATCATCGAAGGAGTCAAGCTGATTTACCATCAGTTCAAGGAAGCGCTGGAGAAAGAGGGCCTGAAGACCATAGATCCCGCGGGAGACAGATTTGATCCCTACTTCCATGAGGCTATCATGCAGGTGGAAAGCGATGAGCACGAGGACAACACGGTGGTCGAGGTCTTCCAGAAGGGCTATCTTATTAATGATCACCTTCTCCGGCCAGCCATAGTTAAAGTCTCCAAAGAAGTAGAGTCAAGGGAGCAGCGAGCTGAAGGATAGCTTCTGCTACCCGGTCAGGCCCTCAGGGAAAAACCTGATCAGGGTTTTCTCTGAGGCAAAGGTTATTTCGGAGATCTCTCCAAAATTCCTATTTCTTAGCCAATCAGGTGATCCGGTTGAATGGAAAGGACTATTACAAAATTTTAGGGGTTGACAAGAATGCCAGTCAGGAGGAGATAAAGAAAGCCTACCGAAAGCTAGCTCAGAAGTACCATCCTGATGTCAATCCTAATAACAAAAGTGCGGAGGAAAAGTTCAAGGAGGTCTCCGAGGCCTATTCTGTCCTGGGGGACGAAGAGAAGAGAAAGCAATATGATAACAGGTTGAGATACTTTGGAGAGGGGGCGCAGAGAGACTTTGGATATGGATACCGGCCCTTTGATTTCTCCGATCTGGGCTCCTTCAGTGACCTATTTGATTTCTTCACTGGCGGAAGAACGGCTACCCGGACCATGGCGCCCCAAAAGGGGTCTGATATCACGGCGGAGGTACACCTTTCCTTCGAGGATGCCGTAAAAGGGGCCAGCACAAGGATCAGTGTCAACCGAGAAGAGATCTGCAGAACCTGCACTGGAAGCGGAGCTCAACCGGGAACCCATCCCATTACCTGTCCCTCCTGTGGAGGACGAGGGATTAGTGCGATTAACCAGGGCTTCTTTGCTCTCAGTCAGGTGTGTGGTCGGTGCCGGGGCCAGGGGGTGATTGTAGAAAAGCCCTGTCCTTCCTGCCGGGGAACGGGCCGGGTAACTGAGCTCAAGAAACTGACGGTCAAGATTCCCCCCGGGGTCAAGGATGGAACCAAGATCAGGCTGAAGGGCAGAGGGGGTGCTGGAACCAGAGGTGGTCCAGCAGGAGATCTCTATCTCATTACCAGGGTCGCTCCTCATCCACTGTTCAAAATAAGGGGTGATGATGTTGAAATTGAGTTGCCTATTACCTTTGCCGAAGCAGCCCTGGGGGCCAAAGTTACCGTTCCCACTATTGATGGTCTGGGTAATGTCAACATCAAAGCGGGTGCCCAATCTGGAGATGTTCTCCGATTGAGGGGGAAGGGCTACCCCAGGCTGGGGTCCACAGGCCGGGGAAATATGCTGATCCGGCTCAAGGTGGTGGTGCCGGACAAGTTAAGCAGAGCCGAGCGGGATCTTATAGAGAAGCTGGCCAACCTGCATGGAAAAAACCCCAGAGAGGAGATGTTGAGAAAGGCCAGGATCTGACAAGAAGGTGAAGGTTTATGAAAGAGAGACGAGAGAGAAGAAAGGCAGTTTATGCCATCAGCATTGCTGCTGAGCTGGCTCACTGCCATCCCCAAACTCTCCGACTGTATGAGAGAAAGGGCCTTCTTTGTCCTCTCAGGACCTCTACCAACATACGCCTTTACTCAGAGGATGACCTGGAAAAGCTCAGGCTTATTCACACCCTGACTCAAGAGGAGGGAGTAAATCTGGCTGGAGTAAAGCGAATTTTGGAGATGAGAGAGGCTCTGGAGGAGATGAAAACTGCCCTGGCAGATATGGAGAAAGAGATGGAAAGAATGAGCCGGGAGATGCAGGAGGAGATTGAGAAGGTTCGTCGAAGCTACAAAAAGGAGATTGCCATACTCCCCTCAAGGGAGATTCTGAAGTATTTTCGGTAGCGTAGGAAGGGATGTTCTTCAACCCTACAACGTCATTTACCTGAATACATACAATATGTTGTGGTTCAATTAAAGAAATTGCCCTACATGTTGAACCAAGATTCTTAAGTATCGCTGTAGGGTTAAATTAAGCAGAAAGGATGAAGATTCTTGTACTGTGTAAATCATCCTCATGTGGAAACAGAGGTAAGTTGTGGCAGATGTGGGGATCCCCTCTGCACCAGGTGCATGGTCTTCACACCAGTAGGAGTTCGCTGTAGAACGTGTACCGCTCACAAAAAGTCGGCCCTGAGAAGGATTACCTCCCGGCAGTATCTGAGAGGGCTGGGCAGCGGTCTGGGTGCCGCATTCATATCAGGACTGCTTGTCGGTCAGCTCCAGCTTATTTTCCCTTTTACCTTCCTCTTTCTTTATCTGGCCACAGGATGGGCAGTGGGAGAAGCTGTGAGCCGGGGAGCCTACAGGCAGAGAGGCACTGGACTTATGGTGGTAGCTGGACTGTGTGCTTTTCTGGCTTACCTGATTGCCGGATCAGTATCTATAGCTGGTCGTCTGGGACTTTTCTTTTTGATAGAAAATCCTTTTATAGGACTGATGACTTTCAGCCTTTTGGGATGGATTTTCGCAGCCATAGGGATAGGGTTGGCAGCATATAGGCTTAAAGAGTAAGTTGATTCAGAACTGGTGACTGGTGGGATTGCTGTCTTTCGTACCGCGGAATTGGAGCGGGGCCAAAGATATGATTTGGATATCAACCAGTTAAGAGGGAGTGAACATAAATGCGTTTCGATAAATTTACTATAAAAGCTCAGGAGGCCATTGCTCAGGCTCAGAGTATTGCTGAAAGCCGTAACCATCAGCAGATTGATGCTGAGCACCTTCTTTTGGCTCTACTGGAGCAGGAAGAAGGTGTCGCCATTCCCATTCTTCAAAAATTGGAGGTAAACCCCTCTCTGGTAAGGGAGAGGACCGAGGAACTTCTCCAACAGAAGCCCAAGGTCTACGGGCCGGCAGGAGGAGCATACCTGAGCAATGTCCTGAAGCAGATACTAGATCGGGCTTTTTTGGAGGCAGAAAGGCTAAAAGATGAATATGTGAGCACCGAGCACCTGCTCATTGCTCTGAGTGATGGAGACGGCCCGGTGCCCACGCTCCTGCGAAGCCTGGGAGTGAGCAAGGATGTCATATACCGGGTTCTGGTGGATATCCGGGGATCTCAGCGGGTTACCGATCAGAATCCAGAAGAGAAATATCGGGCTCTGGAGCGTTTTGGTCGAGACCTCACGGAGCTGGCCCGCAAGGACAAGCTGGACCCGGTTATTGGTCGGGATGATGAGATTCGCCGGGTTATCCAGGTTCTGTCCCGGCGGACTAAAAATAACCCCGTTCTTATCGGTGATCCAGGGGTGGGCAAGACCGCCATAGCCGAGGGTTTGGCCCAGCGCATCGTCAATGGCGATGTTCCGGAAGGTCTTAAAAACAAAAGGGTGGTGGCTCTGGATATTGGAGCTCTGGTAGCAGGCTCCAAGTACAGAGGCGAGTTTGAGGATAGACTGAAGGCTGTCCTTCGCGAAATTGCCGACTTGCAGGGCCAGATAGTGCTTTTCATAGATGAGCTCCATACTATCGTGGGAGCCGGGGCTGCGGAGGGAGCAGTAGATGCTTCCAACATGCTCAAGCCCATGCTGGCCCGAGGAGAGCTTCGTTGCATCGGTGCTACCACTCTGGATGAATATCGCAAGCATGTGGAGAAGGATGCTGCTCTGGAGCGGCGCTTCCAGCCCATTTTAGTTCGGGAACCTTCAGTGGAGGATACCATCGCCATTCTCAGAGGTCTGAAGGAGAAATATGAGGTCCATCATGGGGTACGCATTCAGGATTCGGCCCTGGTAGCCGCGGCAATTCTCTCCGACCGCTATATTAGCGATCGCTTTCTCCCCGATAAAACCATTGATCTCATTGATGAGGCCGCTTCCCGCCTGCGCATCGAGATTGACAGTCTGCCCACGGAGATCGATCAGGTGGAGAGACGGATTCAGCAACTGGAGATTGAACGTCAGGCCTTGAGGAAAGAGAAGGACGAAGCCTCCAAGGACAGGCTGGACAAGATCAAATCGGAGTTGGCCCAGCTTCAGGAGAAAAGTACGGCTATGAAGGCCCAGTGGCAGATGGAAAAACAGGCCATCCAGAAGATCCGGGAGCTGAAAGAACAACTGGAGACGGCCCGCCTGGAGGCGGAGAAAGCAGAGCGCGAGGGAGATCTTCAGAGGGCAGCGGAGCTTCGATACGGGACTCTGATCCAGCTTCAGCGCCAATTGGATAAGGAGAACCAGCAGTTGGCTGAAGTCCAGAAGGGACAGAAGATGCTCAAAGAAGAAGTAGACGAGGAGGACATTGCTGAAGTAGTTTCCAAATGGACGGGTATTCCGGTCTCTCGACTCATGGAAGGAGAGATCGAGAAGCTGGTCCACATGGAGGAGAGACTGCATAGAAGAGTAGTAGGCCAGGATCAGGCCATTTCTTCGGTCTCTAATGCCATCCGGAGGGCCAGAGCGGGACTCCAGGATCCTAACCGGCCCATTGGATCCTTTATCTTTCTGGGGCCCACGGGTGTGGGCAAAACGGAACTGGCTCGGGCTCTGGCCGAGTTCTTATTCGATGACGAGAGGGCCATGATCCGTCTGGATATGTCTGAATACATGGAGAAACATACCGTGTCTCGCCTCATAGGAGCTCCTCCTGGCTATGTGGGTTTTGAAGAGGGGGGACAGTTGACCGAGGCAGTAAGGAGAAGGCCCTACTCGGTAATCCTGTTGGACGAGATTGAGAAAGCCCACCCCGATGTCTTCAACGTTCTACTTCAGATTCTGGATGACGGCCGCCTTACCGATGGCCACGGACGCACAGTAGATTTCAAAAATACGGTGGTCATTATGACCTCCAATGTAGGCAGCCAGTGGATCCAGGACCTGGGGGAACACGACCAGGACGAGATGAGAAGGAGAGTTACGGAAGCTCTACGGGCCAACTTTAAGCCCGAATTCTTAAACCGGGTGGATGACATCATCATCTTCAACCGTTTGGGCGTGGAGGAGATAAAGAAGATAGTGGACATCCAGACCGACCTTCTGCAGAAACGGCTCAGGGATAGAAAGTTGGAGATAGTGCTTACCGATGCGGCCAGGGAGTTCCTGGCCCAAAAGGGGTTTGATCCCACCTATGGCGCCAGGCCTTTGAAGCGAGTTATCCAGCGGGATATCCAGGATATTCTGGCTCTCAAGATTCTGAACGGAGAGTTCCAGGAGGGAGATCTGATCGAGATAGATTCTGCCGATAATCAGCTCACTTTTAGCCAGGCTGGTGTGGCCTCTTGAACACTAACCAATTGGTCATGATGTCCCCATTACCTGCGAAACATGGATAGTATCCGAATCAGGAGGTGGCTTTTTCAGTGGAGGCGGAGGAGGGGGAGGAGGTTTCGGTGGAGGTTCCTCCGGCGGAGGTGGAGCAAGTGGAAGATGGTAGGATTCAGGGAACAGTAACTGGAGATTGCCAGTCTAACCTCATAAGATGGATCATTCAGAAAAAGGAGGAGCTAGATGGAAGCAAGAGAGAGAAAGTGGGATAGAAGAGTAGTTCTAGCTGCGGCATTGGTACTGGTACTGGTAATCTCCATAATCCTGGGACTCGCTGTATTCGCCTGTGCCCCGGCCCGGGCGCCAGCGCCGCCAGAGCTGCTAGAGAAAGGGGAGGAAGGAGCTGCAGCTCCCCAGATGGAAGCACTTCTTCTAGAGGAGGACGCTTCCCGAGAAGCGGTAGAAGTTGGTGAGGCCGTTCCTGCCGAAGAGCTGGCAGTGAGCGAGGCCTATCTTCCGGCCGGAAAAAGAAAGGTCATCCGCAATGCCCAGACCAGTCTGGAGGTAGAAGAAGGAAAATTCAGCGAGACCTTTGACCGGATAGTTTTGTTGGCCGAAAGTGTGGGTGGTTGGGTCAGCTCCTCCGATAGCCAGGCCTGGGAAGGAGAGTTGGCCAGTGGTACCGTAGTAATCAGGGTGCCAGCCAAAAATTTTACCTCTGTGCTTACCCAGATCAAAGCTATGGGTAAGATCCTCAGCATAAACATTCAGGGGTCAGATGTCACTCCGGAATATGTGGATTTAGAGAGCCGGCTGAGAAACCTCAAAGCCCAGGAAAGAATCCTGCTGGAGCTGATGGGTAAGGCGGAGACCATAGGGGATACCATCGCGGTGCAAACCCAACTCTCCTATGTTCAACAAGAGATAGAGATAATCAAAGGTAGGATGCAATACCTGGATGATCTGGTGGCTTTCTCCACCATACAGGCGTATCTCACGGAGCCCGAGGTGAAGGAGCGGGAGCCCATCGAATGGGGCTTTGGAGACGCCTTTTATTCAGCGCTGAAGATGTTTGTGGAGGTTATTCAGGGGGTAATTGTATTAGGACTTACGCAGTTGGAGTAAGACTGTAGGTAGGGTTACCCAGATAAGCCCGTATTGCCTCCCTGATAATGGACACCTTTGCCTCATACCAACTATTTCCCGTTCGCAACTTATGTATCTCCAAACGCAGAAATGCCCGCAGCGCATAAAGAAAGTGATTCTTCTGTGCCACCGCCTTCCGCACTTGCGCTCGCTCAATCCCGCAGCACTGCTTGATCTCCCGATGATATACCTCGATCCTCCAC
>NZ_BLRZ01000049.1 GCF_013281975.1 Candidatus Hakubella thermalkaliphila
ATTAACCCTACAGCGATACTTAAGAATCTTTGTTCAATATGTAGTGCAATTTCTTTAATTGAACCACAATATATTGTATGTATTCAGGTAAATGACGTTGTAGGGTTAAACAGGTCTATCATTAAGTGCTGAGAGGGGAAGACAAATTTACTTTGACTGGTAACAGTGACCAGGGCACCACAGAACTGATACACGTACATTAGTGTACAAAAACTATACCTACTGATACGGCGCAGGATATGGAATCCTGATCTACGTTTTTATGGGCCACAGGATATATCTCCCAGCCTACCTTGGCCGCCAGGCCGAAAGCATCAATGCCCATTCCCTCCATGGAGGGGCGGGACATAAGGGGAAAGCGGCACCTACCACTGTCCAAAAATTGACAGGGAAGGCCTCCGCAGAGAGCTGTCTTGCACCCTCCAGCAGCAAATCCCATGGCCAGATAGTAACCATCGTTAAAAGCCAGAGATTCCAGGGCGGAAGCTATCTTATGAGTCATCTTCTGATGCTTTTCGTGGCCCTTTAGCCACTGTTGGGGGTCAACGAAATCTTCCTTGGGGAGGACGTCGTGTTTGAAAAGGATGGCGTATTTGTATCTACACAGGGCCTTTCTGACTTCATCAGGGGTCGGAGTGTAGGGAGGGCAGTTAGGGGAGGAGCCATAGAGGTGGCAGTGAGGCACGGCGCATTTAAGCCTCACTCTTTCATCCACTACCACGCCCTTGGCGGATACTACTCTGGCATCAGACGCTCCTAACTCTATTGCTTTTTGGCAGTACAGATCCAGGTCTTTTTCTATTCGCTTTTTGATCTCCCTCTGGTTTGTGATGACTCTTCTTGCTTTGACTTTTTCCATCCTATCTCCCGAGTCTCATTCTGTCCAGTTCCTTGCAGTTACGAGAATCAGCGTTAATTATAAACGTATATAACCAGAGGTGTAAATTATGACAGTTTGGCCTGCGGCTGGTCTTCTTGAATTTTCTATCTCTTTTCTATATATTTAATGGTGGGTTCAAAAAGCAGGATCCCGATCAGGCGGCGTAGCCAAGTGGTTAAGGCAGAGGTCTGCAAAACCTCTATCCCCGGTTCGAATCCGGGCGCCGCCTCCATTGTTGCTCGATTGTTAATTCTCCATGTTCCCCCAAACCTACCATCAGTCTTCACCTCACTGTCGGAGGGCAACGCAGTCCAACTTTTCGCAAGAAAGGATGACAAGAAGCTCTTGGAGGATTAGAGGGGGAGCAAATTAGAATACCTGAGAATTCACAATTTGGGAGGATAGACTCGACTGGCTGGGGGGGTCAGCTATTTTCGTTCAGGCCGGAATCGTCTCCAGAAACTCCAGGCCTCCTCTCCAGGCTCTCTCTCCCTGAGAACATAGCCATATAAGTTGGGCTCTCTTTCTCAGTCGCAGGGAGTGGATATCCAGTACCACCTGTTGCCCAGGCTTTAAGTCAGGGTTCTCTCTCAGTTCGAGTCCAATACCCCGAGGAGAAATATCCACAGTTCTGGCTGGAATAACTTCACTGTTAAGGAGCAACACAAGTACCTCTCTTTCTCTGCGACGGGGCTCACATCTTCTCTCCTCTTCTGTCTGGAAGAGATGGCCACAATAGGGGCAGGGAGCGTTGGCCTGGGGGGACGCGGTATAACTAGCCTTTCCACAATTGGGGCAGATAACTTTTTCCAAATAGTCCAGCCTCCTCTCAAAACAAAAAGCGTATCTTGGGTTTGGATTCAGGCTAGGGAGTTCTGCGAAGTCAACATGTGGAGGGTGCCTGTGTCCTGTCAACTATGTAGTTGAGTGTACCAGTAGAATGATGTTTTGGCAAGGGGCGAATGGACAGGGGAAGCATCTCCAATTCCGTGATTTTTAACTAGACTGTTAGCTGTTTCTTCAATAGCAGTTAGGAGGACTTAGAGGTATAAACTGGTCTGACAAGGGCATTTTCATCTTCCTAAGCTCTAAGACTCCTTAAAATTTTAATGGCATTTATTGGCGAAATCAAAAGAACGTAAGCTCATCACGGAAAAAGAGATGCTTACATGGACAGGTGACTGTCTCAACATACTAACATCAGTGGCAATTTTCGACCATCCACGGTAAGCAAGACAAAACTTCTGGTTAAGGGACATAAATCACCACTTTAATTGTTATTGAAACTGGTGCCCACGATTTTGAGACGATTACTGGACATTTTTTCAGCTAAGTAATTCTAAGGGTACGATACTTTATGTAAATAGTAAACTTTACTCTGGCCACTTCGGACTTTTATTGACAGATGTCATAAAGTATGTTATTTATATTATCGACATCAATTTACTATAACGAAGTAAGGTTATTGAAAGGAAGGCGATTCTATGGCTGACAGAACGGGGCCGACCCTGGACCTTGATATCTTGAAAGCAGGGGGACTGATCAAGCAGAGGCAGCCGGATCTTTTCTCCGTGCGGGTGAGGGCCCTGGCCGGAAATCTGACCGCAGGACAGCTCGCCAAATTGGGAGAGATCTCTACCAAGTACGGAAAGGGCTATGTTCACGTCACCATGAGACAGGGGGGTGGAGATTCCCTTTGTCCATCTGGACAATCTGGAGACAGTAGCAGAGGAACTTGATGAGGTAGGTCTGAAGCTTGGAGCATGTGGTCCCAGATTTCGGGTGATAACTGCCTGCCAGGGTGTATCCATTTGCAACCATGGGCTTGGGGACACCGAATCTCTGGCCAAGAAGATCGATGAGCGCTACTACGGAAGAAGTGGTCTTCCTCATAAGTTTAAAGTTGGAATAGCGGGGTGTCCTAACGCTTGCATCAAACCTCAGGAAAATGACCTGGGGTTTATGGGAGTTGCCCAGCCTATTTTGGACGAATCCAACGGGGCAGAATGCATAAGCTGTGGCATCTGTGAGGATGTATGCCCGGTTAAGGCCATCCAGTTAGTGGATGGGAAACCGCAGATAGACCTGACCAGGTGCATCAACGATGGCAAGTGCATAAATTCCTGTCCTACCGGCTCTCTAAGACCAGAGAGGGAAGGGTGGACCGTTTTTGTGGGAGGCAAGTTTGGTAAACACCCTCAACTGGGCTGGGTTTTCGACCGATTTGTTTCAGAAGAAGCTGTAGAGCTAGTAGAAAGAATACTTGGAGCCTATTGCCGTCTGGCCCATAAGCGAGAGCGATTAGGAGAGCTGATAAATCGCATTGGGTTGGAAAAATTCCGGGAGGCGGTACAGAGTGAACAGGTCTGAGGAAAGCAGAGGAGTACGATCTCGGGAGACAGATGGAGGGGCGATCCATTATATGGATCTACGGGGCGAGATCTGCCCCATGAACTGGGTAAAGACCAAACTGAGGTTGGAAGAACTCGATCCAGGGGAGCCTTTAGAGGTTCTTCTGGACGAGGGGGAGCCTATTCAAAACGTACCCAGAAGCGCCAGAAGTGAAGGTCACAAGATACTCAATCTCAAACGGGAAGGCAGCTATTATCGCGTCCTGATAGAGAGAGGACACCTTTCCCATGGGACCTAAGAAGACGAAATAGACTCTTGGGCTGCCTTTCCCCTTCCCCCTTGAAAGAAGATCCAGGAGCGGATATTGCAAGCTGGCAGATTTCCTGGTATCATTATTTCTAGTTCTAAAACTGGAGACTGAATACGGGCGGATGTGGCTCAGTGGTAGAGCATCACCTTGCCAAGGTGAGGGTCACGGGTTCAAATCCCGTCATCCGCTCCATTTTTTATTCAGCCCAGATATCCTTAAGACTCTTCCACAACAGCAAAGGTCGCTGAGGTCATGCGTCTTGGCCTGGCGATCTGGTTTCAAAAGGTTCTTCTTCGACGGAAAAGGCGGCAGGATATGGTAGAAGAGATAAGTGAAGATAGGAACCTAAGTGAGGATAAGAATAAAGAGAGGCCAAGTATCCTGAGGCATAGCGCTTCCCATGTTATGGCTCAGGCTGTTCAGAGTCTCTATCCACAGGCCAGGCTGGCTATTGGGCCGGCTATCGAGGATGGGTTCTATTATGATTTTGATCTGGACAAACCCCTGTCTGCTGATGACCTGGCCAGGATCGAGATAAGAATGAGGGAGTCCATTGCCCAGGATTACCAATTTGCCCGAAAGGAGCTTCCCCGGGAGAAGGCCATAGAGTTTTTCAAAAAAAGGGATGAGCCTTACAAGGTAGAGCTTATTCAGGATATTGGAGCCGAGACTGTTTCTATCTACCGACATGGAGATTTTGTGGACCTCTGTACAGGACCCCATCTGGATTCCACGGGACAAATTAAAGCCTTTAAACTTCTAAGTGTAGCTGGGGCCTACTGGCGAGGGGACGTGAAAAAGAAGATGCTCCAGCGCATTTATGGAACAGCCTTCTTTAGCCAGGAGGAGCTGGACAGCTATCTTGAGCAGTTGGAGGAAGCAAGAAAGCGGGATCACCGGAAGATGGGTCGAGACCTGGATCTATTCAGTTTTCATGATGAGGGGCCGGGCTTCCCCTTCCTGCATCCCAAAGGGATGGTGGTCGTCAGCAGTATGCTGGACTTCTGGAGGGAGGAGCACAAGAAGAGGGGGTATGTAGAAGTCAGGACCCCCATTATTCTTAATAAAGAGTTGTGGATAAAGTCAGGACATTGGGAGCATTATAAAGAGAATATGTATTTCACCAAAATAGATGAGCAGGACTACGCGGTCAAGCCGATGAATTGTCCTGGCCATAACTTGATATATAAATCAAAGCAGCATTCTTACCGGGAGCTTCCTATCAGAATGTCCGAGCTGGGTCTGGTTCATCGCCATGAACTTTCCGGAGTATTGCATGGGTTGCTCAGAGTGCGGGCTTTTATTCAGGATGATGCTCATATCTACTGTTTGCCAGAGCAGGTAAAAGAGGAGGTAATAGGGGTAATAGATCTGGTTCTCCATCTCTACAGGAGCTTCGGTTTCAGCGACTACCATGTCGAGCTCTCCACCAAACCGGAAAAGTGCATAGGATCTGAGGAGATGTGGGCTGATGCAGAGGGGTCTCTTCAGGAAGCCCTGAAGGACCTGGAGATCGAATATAAGCTCAATCCGGGGGAGGGGGCATTCTATGGTCCTAAGATTGACTTCCATATTCGTGATTGCATGGGCCGGAGCTGGCAGTGCGGGACCGTTCAATTGGATTTCGCCATGCCGGAGCGATTTGACCTGGACTATGTGGGAGAAGACGGCTGCCGGCATCGTCCAGTCATGATTCACCGGGCTCTTTTGGGAAGCATAGAGAGATTTCTAGGCATTCTTCTGGAGCATTATGCTGGCGCTCTTCCTTTGTGGCTCTCTCCTGTGCAGGTCAGAGTTATGACCATTGGGGAGAGATTTTCAGAATATGCCCGAAAGGTGGAGAGAAGGTTAAAAGACGAGGATATCCAGGTAGAGGTAGATGACAGAAACGAGTCCATAGCCAAAAAGGTGCGGGATGCTCAAGTGGAGAAGATTCCCTATATGGTAATAATTGGAGAGAACGAGGTGAAGAAAGGATCCGTCTCAGTAAGGACTCGCTTCGGCGAAGATAAAAGGGATCTTAACCTGGAAGAGTTTTTGGAGAAGGTCAAAGAAAAGATAGGAAACAAGGTGTCTTAAGATCTCAAAAATAGGAGAGAGTTAAGGGACAGGTACCGGGCGCTTCTGGACAGGTAGACAAAACTACAAAAACCGTGTATACTTCACCCTAAAGTAGAAGACGTCTCTTTTCATCCGGCATCATTGGCCAATGTGGAGCGAGCAATGGGCGTGGATGAAGAGAGTCTTTTCTGCTCTTTTTGTTTGTCCCCTCTTAGTGGAGGTGAATTTAATAGGCAACACGCCCAGAATAAATGAAAGAATCAAGGCCGCGAAAGTGAGGCTTATTGATCCTGATGGCAGGCAGGTCGGGATAGTCTCTCTTCAGGAAGCCTTGGATAGATCCATCCATATGGATCTGGACCTGGTCGAGGTCTCTCCCAATTCTGATCCTCCTGTCTGCAGGATCATGGACTATGCGAAATATAAATATGAACAGGAACAAAGGGAGAAGGAGGCCAGGAAGAAACAGTCCCAAATTGTCATCAAAGAGATCAAAATCCGCCCTAAGATAGACACCCATGACCTGGAATTTAAGAAGAGACATATGGAGCGCTTTCTAAAGGATGGGGCAAGAGTGAAAGTCACGGTTATGTTCAAAGGAAGGGAGCTGGCTCATCCTGATCTGGGCAAAAGACTTTTAAATAGAATAGCGGCGGACCTGGAAGGTTTGGCAGAGCCTGAATCAGAGCCCAAACTGGATGGCCGCAATATGCTAATGGTTTTAATTCCTGGATCAAAGAGATAGAAACAAAAGGAGCGAAAGTTGCCCAAGATGAAAACCCACAAAGGCGCTGCCAAAAGGTTCAAGGTTACCAGCACCGGCAAGATACTTCACCGGAAGGCCTTCGGAAGCCATCTGCTGACCAAAAAGTCAGCGAAAAGGAAGAGAAACTACCAAAAGGATTACCAGGTTGCCGCAACTGATAAGAGCAAGGTCAAGAAAATGCTGGGGGCATAAGGGTAGCCCTTTATTAACGTTTTGAGGAAGTTGTTTCATGACCAGAGTAAAGACCAGTGTTGCCAGTAGAAAGAGAAGAAAGAAAATTCTCTCTATGGCTAAGGGCTATAGAGGGGGTCGGAGCAAGCTATACAGAGTTGCCAAACAGGAAGTGGCCAAGGCTCTCAACTATGCTTATCGAGACAGAAGAGCCAGAAAAAGAGAGTTTCGAAGATTATGGATTCTCAGGATCAATGCGGCAACCCGAGAGCATGGACTGAGCTACAGTAGCTTCATGAATGGACTGAGGAGGGCCCAGTTGGGAGTCGACAGAAAAATGCTCTCAGACCTGGCGGTGAATGATCCCCGGGTCTTTGCTGAGTTAGTGAACATCGTTAAGGAAAAGTTGAGCGCTTGAGGAGAATAGTTGAAAATAGAAGATAGTAAAGGCTGTGAAGAAGAGAGTAGATCCGGTAGGTGACAGACAGGGAGGGGACGCCGGAGACTGAGAGCTCCCCTGATCCACAGATTGAAGTTCCCTTCCGAGCCGCCATTTTGAACAGAGTTGGCTTAGGGCGTCTGCTTATGGCCAAACTCTCTCAGTAGGAATGGCCGTCAAGATCGAACGTTACTTTGATCTGGAGTTGAGCTGCGGCAGGCTGGGTTCCTTCCGGTAAGCTGCTTTGAGCTAAGTTAGGTGGTACCGCGGAAAAATCTTTCGTCCTAAAAAGTGGCGAAAGATTTTTTATTTCAGAGGTTGATCTCCAAAGACCCAATTGCAAAGGAAAACCAGAGGGAGGGGAGTGATAAAAGAGTATGAGCAATGGTAATAGAGGCAGCCTGGCCGATAAGATCGAAGAGATTGTCTCCCAGACTCTGAAGGAGATAGACAGGGCGAGCGCCCTGGCGGAGTTGCAAAGTATTGAAATATCCTGTCTGGGCCGAAAAGGCCATCTCACTGGCATTTTGAGGACTCTTGGTTCCCTGGACCCCCAGGAGAGACCATGGATAGGAAAATTGGCCAACCAGGGCAAGGAGAGGATAAAAGAAAGACTACGGCTGAGACAAGTCGAGCTGGAGCACAAAGAGCTCCGAAAGGAGCTGGCCAAAGAGACCATCGACATCACTCTGCCCGGAAGGCCGGTCAGAAGGGGAGTCAAGAATATTATTACTTCGGTGGTTGAAGAGATAACGGAGATATTTGTGGGTCTGGGCTACAGGGTGGCCGAGGGTCCTGACGTTGAGCTGGACTACTATAATTTTGAGGCTCTCAATATGCCTCCTGACCACCCCGCCCGCTCTCTATGGGATACCCTCTATGTGACCGATAAAGTACTACTGCGTACTCACACTTCCCCGGTACAGATCAGGTACATGGAGGAGCACGAGCCTCCTATATATATAATAGCGCCAGGCAAAGTTTATCGCCGAGACTACGACATATCCCATGCCCCCATGTTTCATCAGATCGAGGGGTTAGCGGTGGATAAAAACATTTCCATGGCTGACCTGAAGGGCACCCTGGAGGCCTTTACCAGAGCTGTTTTCGGTCCGGAAGCCCGCATCCGATTCAGACCTTCCTACTTTCCTTTCACCGAACCCAGTGCTGAGGTAGACGTTTCCTGTGTCATCTGTGGAGGGAAAGGCTGTCGGGTCTGTTCTGATAGTGGATGGCTGGAGATCCTGGGAGCAGGTATGGTAGACTCCAATCTCTATAAGTATGTGGGCTATGACCCGGAGGAAGTTTCTGGATTTGCCTTTGGAATGGGCGTAGACAGGATAGCCATGTTGAAATATGGCATAAGTGATATTCGGCTGTTTTTTGAAAATGACCTGAGATTTTTAGAACAGTTCCGGTAGAATACGAACCTGACGATGACTTTGGTAGCATCAATACGAAGAGACACAAAGCAATTGTCGTCATGTAGTTACCGTCCACGAACCATGAAAACGGGGAATCTGTTTTCTACGTAATTTGGCATTCGGGGGCCGCACCCGCGAACGGTGAAAAAGAGGAATCTATTTTCTAGTTAAGAATGTGGAATATCTTGGAGGCACTATGCGCGTTCCCTATAACTGGCTAAAAGAGTATGTAGATCTTTCAGGAATTTCCCCTCCGGAGCTGGCTGACCGCCTGGTCATGACCGGCACTGCGGTGGAGTCAGTCCAGACACTGAAGCCCAGCTTCCAGCAGGTGATAGTGGGGGAAATAAAAGAGATGGTGAGACACCCTCGGGCTGACAAACTTTGGATCTGTCAGGTTTCCTTGGGGCATCGACCTGCCACGATTGTCTGTGGAGCTACCAATATTAAAGTAGGAGACAAAGTACCGGTAGCCCGACCTGGGGCTATCCTTCAAGGAGCTGTGCTGGAGGCCAGAGAGATCCGGGAAGTTAAGTCCCAGGGTATGCTCTGTTCAGAGGCGGAGCTGGGCTTGGGAGAGGACCAAAGTGGCATCCTGATTCTGGATCCGTCCTGCCAGGTTGGGCTACCTCTGGACGAAGCCTTGGGTCTGAGAGACACGGTTCTGGAGTTAGAGATAACCCCCAATCGGCCAGACTGCCTGGGTCTGATCGGCATCGCCAGAGAAGTGGCGGCTATATTTGGCCGTCCCTTAACCGTACCTTCTGTGCATGTGGAAGAAGGTGAGCTGCCAGCCTCCCATTGGATCAGGATATCCATTGCGGATAGCGATCTCTGCCTTCGCTATTCGGGACGACTGCTGCAAGGGGTGGAGGTAAAACCCTCACCTCTATGGATGCAGGTCCGGCTAGGGGCAGTGGGCCTCAGACCCATAAACAATGTGGTAGATGTTACCAATTATGTGATGTGGGAGACCAGCCAGCCCCTGCATGCCTTCGACTATGGCAAGATCGAAAATCAACAGATAATAGTCCGCCGGGCCAGAGAGGGCGAGAAAATAGTGACCCTCGATGGTGTCGAGAGGTATCTGGAAAGCGAAATGCTGGTTATTGCCGATGACCATAATCCTGTGGCCCTCGCTGGAGTCATGGGGGGTGTGGAAACTGAGGTCTCGGAGAATACCTCAGTTACTTTACTTGAGTCGGCCAATTTCGATCCGGTAAGCATACTGCGGACTTCTCAGAAGTTAGGCTTGCGCAGTGAGGCTTCTAATCGCTTCGAAAAGGGCCTTGATCCTAATCAGAGCCTCTACGCTCTGGATAGAGCGGCCATGCTGATGAGGGAGGTGGCTGGAGGAACCATTCTTAAAGGGGCAGTCGACATCTATCCTCGTCGGCTTGCTCCCTGGAGGTTGCAACTCAGGCCGAAGAGGGTGATCCAGATTCTGGGATGTCCCATCTCTAAGAAGGAGATCAAGGCTATTCTGGGAAGTCTGGAGCTAGAGGTCTCTGGAGAGGAACCCCTTGAGGTTACTGTGCCCACTTTTCGCCGCGATCTGGAGCGAGAGATCGATCTTATTGAGGAAGTGGCGCGCCTTTATGGATATGATAAATTTCCCTCTACCCTGCCCGCCAGCAGCGGCCGGGTGGGAGAGCTCTCCTGGGAGCAGAAGAGGATTAATCTGGTCCGGGAAGTTATGATCGGATGCGGTCTCTGGGAGACCATCAACTACTCCTTCACTGACCACAAATCTATGGACAAAGCCGGCCTAAAAGTGGCGGATCCTCGAAGACATTCGGTGGCCATAGCTAACCCTATCATCGAGGACTTTTCTATCCTGAAGACTACCCTTCTGCTGGGCCTTCTTCAGGTCATAGAAAAAAATTGCCGGGTGGATAAAGAAAATGTCTTCATCTTCGAGCTGGCCAAGACCTACCATCCCAGGGATGGTCAGGACCTGCCTCACGAACCTCGCGCCCTTGCTGCTGCCATAACTGGCCTATGGTTTGGCAGGTTCTGGTCCGAGCCAGTACGAAAAGTCGATTTCTACGACTTGAAGGGGATTGTGGAGGAGCTGGCCAGAGCCCTCGATCTTCAGGAACCCCAGTGGTTGCCCACTTCCTACGATCCCTTTTATGAAGGGAAATGTGCTTGGGTAGAGATCGGAGGGGAGAGGGTGGGCATAGCTGGACAGATTCACCCTCTGGTAATCAAAAGATACGAAATTCCCAATGAGGTTTTTGCTTTTGAGCTGGACCTGGATCGTATCCTGGCTCTACCGACTTGCCAGAAAGAATTCAGAGGTATACCTCGTTACCCCTCCATAACCGTTGACTTAGCTCTGATAGTAGATGAGGAAGTAAATTACCTTCAGGTCAGGGATGTCATCCAGACAGGGGGAGGGAAAGGGCTAAAAGACGTTACTCTCTTTGACGTCTATAGAGGAAGGCAAATACCTGAGGGCAAAAAAAGTCTGGCTTTTTCTCTGACCTTTCAGGAGGAAGACCGCACTCTGCGGGATGAGGAAGTGCAGGAGAAAGTGGATAGGATAGTCCAGGAGCTCAACAGAGAGCTGGGTGCGGAGTTGAGAAGTAGATAGTGGTGGTTGTAGCTTATGGCAGGCGCTTATTTGCTCATGAATACTGAGCAGTGGCTAATCTGCTCAAACAATGTCCGCTGCTTTTCATTGATAAATTCTCCATTCCTCAGCGACCTACCTATTGCATATTATGCATACATGCTGTATAATATGCATCCAAAGGAAAATCCGAGAAAGATAGACTGAATAGAGACAGTACGTTTTTCTGGCTAATCACCTAAGTTTAAGTATCCTTACTCTGGAGGCAATAAAGTGCGAGGAGCCATAGTGGGAGCCTCAGGCTACAGTGGAGCTGAGCTGACCAGACTTCTGGCTGGGCACCAGAAGGTCTCTGAGCTGGAGATCTTCTCCAACAGCCTGGCTGGGGAGATGTTCGATGAACATTATCCCAATATGGCTGGAGAAGTAGGGCTTCGGTACCAGAAAGTGCCGGAGGGGATCACCTTGCGTGGCTATGATGTGGTATTTCTGGCCACTCCTGCCGGGGCAGCTATGTCTCTGGTCAGGGATATAGGTCTGGATGGACCGTCCATTATAGATCTCAGCGCTGATTTCCGATACCTGGATTATGGGCTTTATAAGTTCTGGTATGGGAAGGATCACCTTTTTCAAAATGAGGAAAACAAATTCATTTATGGTCTGACCGAACTCAATCGGGAGGCGCTCAGAGGTGCCCGTCTGGTGTCCAATCCAGGCTGTTATCCCACCAGCATCCTTCTTGCTCTGGTGCCTCTTTTGAGAGACGAGGCTATTATTGAAAAGGAAGTCATTTCTGATGCCAAGTCCGGGGTCTCCGGGGCTGGCCGTAAGCTCCAGGAAGAGTACCTGTTCTATAGGTGCAATGAAAACATTGTGCCTTATCGTCCGATAAGGCACAGCCATATCGGAGAAATGGAGCATCAGACGTACAATCTTACCGGCCAGGACATAAGACTCTCTTTTACCCCTCATCTGGTGCCCCTTAACAGAGGGATTTTGAGCACCATTTATTGCAGGCTCAGCAAAGACAAAGATGTTGCGGAGGTGGAAGAGCGATATAGCCGGTCCTATGGGGAGGAGCCTTTCGTTCAAGTCCTCCAATCAGGACGGATACCAAACATTAGAGATGTGGTAGGGTCCAATAATTGCCGAATAGGATATATCTACGATGAACGAGCGGGAATCCTGAAGATATTCTCTTCTCTGGATAATCTGCTCAAGGGAGCTGCCGGGCAGGCGGTTCAGAACATGAACGTGATGTTTGGTTTTCCAGAGACGGAAGGTCTGCCCAGGCAGGCCCTTGGGTAGATTTCGCAAGGTAATTGGGCAGATCGAAGGATGAATTTGAGAACACCGAAAGTTAAGTTGGAGAAAGAAAGTATCGTAGTGAAGGTGGGTGGCAGCATCCTGGACCATGAGCCCTATCTGAAGTCCCTGGCCACTGACATAGCTCTGCTTCATAGCACCGGGGCACGCCTCCTGGTAGTCCATGGCGGCGGTCCTCAGATTAGCAGAATGATGAAGGAGAAGGGCAAGGAGATCAACTTTGTGGAAGGTCTGAGGGTGACCGACGAGGAAACTATGGAGATAATCCTGGCCTCCCTCCTGGGTTGGGTAAATCCCACAATTACTTGTCTTCTTAACAAATGTGGCGCCAGGGCCATAGGGCTTTCTGGAGTAGATGGCGGTCTGGTAAGGGCGAGGCGTCATAAGCATATCCGGGGGGGCCGAGAAGTAGACCTTGGCTTTGTGGGAGACGTCAGGGAGATAGATAGTTCTTTGATTTTGAAATTGGTGGATAGCGGCTATATCCCGGTCATAGCCTCCATAGGTATAGGGGAGGAGGGAAAGCCCTATAACATCAATGCTGATACTATAGCTGCGGAGCTGGCAGTGGCTATAGGGGCTACCCGGCTGATTCTTATGACTGATGTGGAGGGAGTAATGGTAAATAGGGGAGCAACACCTGGACTCCTGACCAAGATACAGGTCTCCCAGGCCCAGAGGCTTATAGAGGAAGGAGAGATCAGGGCAGGGATGATACCCAAGGTCCAGGCAGCCATAAGGGCGCTGGAAGGGGGAGTAGACCGGGTGTACATATTAAATGGCTACCGCAGAAATTGTCTGTTGGATAAACTTTTTGAGGATAAAGAAATTGGTACAGATATGGTGAACGGGTGAGCAAAAGCTTTAACCCTACAGCGATACTTAAGAATCTTGGTTCAATATGTAGGGCAATTTCTTTAATTGAACCACAACATATTGTATGTATTCAGGTAAATGACGTTGTAGGGTTA
>NZ_BLRZ01000050.1 GCF_013281975.1 Candidatus Hakubella thermalkaliphila
CCTTCCTTCGACCAGCAGGCACTCACCGAGGCGAGATACTACGTGAAGATGGAGGGAGAGACAATTCAGTGTCAGCTTTGCTTCAGGAGATGCACGATCTCGGAAGGACAGCGGGGTTACTGCACAGTTAGAGCAAATAAGGGTGGCACACTATATACCCTGGTTTATGCTATGCCGGCAGCCAGACAAGTCGACCCAGTGGAGAAGGAACCGCTACTCCACTTTTTCCCCGGAACTATGACGCTTTGCTTTGGCACTGCTGGCTGCAATTTCAAGTGCAGTTTCTGCCACAATTGGCACCTGGCGGCAAGAACTCCGGAAGAAGTGGCAGCAACCCCTCTATCTGCTGAAGAAGCGGTAAACAAAGCTCTGGAGCTTGGTGTTCAGTCTATATCATTTACTTATAATGAGCCAACTGTATTTTATGAGTGGGCATATGATGTGGCCAAACTGGCTCAAGAGAGGGGGCTTAGGACCTATTTCCATACCAACGGGGCCATAAACCCAGAACCTTTACGGGCACTGCTTAAGCGCCTGGACGCCGTTGCCGTTGACCTCAAGGCCTTTACGGCCGAGTTCTATCAGGTAACCTCCTTCTCCGAGCTAGAGCCAGTGCTCACCACTTTGAAAATCATAAAGGAAGAAGGAGTTTGGTTTGAGATCACGAACCTGGTTATCCCTACCCTCAACGACGATATGGGAAAGATAAGGGAGATGTGCATCTGGGTTAGAGATAACCTGGGAAAAGATGTTCCCCTGCATTTCAGCCGCTTTTTCCCCGCCTATAAGCTGACCAGGCTCCCACCCACCCCTATTGAAACTTTAGAGCAGGCCAGGGCCATTGCCCTTGAGGTAGGACTGGAGTATGTTACCATTGGCAATGTTCCTGGACATGAAGCCAATAGCACCTTCTGTCCTAACTGTGGTGAGACCTTAATCAAGCGGGTTCATTTTAGCGTGCTAGCCAACCATATAGAAGGGGGAAAATGTAAATTCTGCGGGCATCCCATCCCAGGGGTGTGGATGTGAAGAGGATATTTTGAAATCATTGTGGGAATCATCTAAAGGAGGGCGATATGCAAAAAGGTATTCTCGAGATCTCAATGGGTGTACTGACCAGACCAACTTCTACTATTAGGAGCATATGCCAGGAGCGACCTATTGGTTGGGCGATAGTGGTCTACCTGGTGGTCAGCCTGGTGGCCGCTCTGGCCTCTATAGGGTTAGGAGACTTAGAGTTCCCTGAAGGAGGGGGATTGTCGCCTGCCTTCCTTGCTGGAATTAGCATTCTTTTGATAATAGGATTTCCCATCATCAGTCTCTTGACGCTGGCAGTGTTGACGGCCATCTGGCACGCCGTCGCCTCGCTGCTGGGTGGCAAGGGAAGCTATGGTGGGCTTTTTTCTGGCTTTGCCTTTGCTAACCTGCCGGCTATTTTTACTGCTCCTCTGGCGGTCATAGGGTTATTACCTGGAATTATCGGCGTCCTGCTCGTTGGTCTGGGATCTATTGGACTTGGCTTGTGGTCATTAGCGCTAAGCATTGTAGCGGTAAGAGAAAACTACGCGGTCTCCACAGGACGAGCCATTTTGATCTATTTATTGCCGACCGCAATTTTGCTGGTACTTTTGGGTTTGCTGGTAGCAGTGGTGGCGCTCCCCATAGTCGGCGGGCTACTCTAAGGGGATACCCTGCATCATGAGATGTAAGCGTTCGGCTATGTTGCTGGGCCTGCCGCAGGCAGACAGATCAGCTTTCAGCAATTAGAGAATGAACTCTTGATGAGCCGGCCTGCGTCTGGCTATATTGTTTCCACAAACCTCCGAGGGGCTGAGCAGCACGGTTCTCGGGGAAAGGTCAGAAAAACTAAGGAGGAGGCAATTTGTCATGAGTAGAAACAAGATTATTGCTATTATTGTCGTTGGGGTAATTGTGGTATCTCTCATAGTCTTAGTCTGGGTTGGTTTAAGCCAGATGATCGCCCCCCGGTATGGCGCAAATATTGGGATTATCACCTTGACCGGTCCTATTGAAGAAGAGGAGGGTGGCCTGCTAGCTCCATATGGCATCACCCCTGAGCTGGTACGAGGGTTACTTGAGCGCGTGGAGGGAGATGGGCGCCTTAAGGCAGTGGTGTTGCGGATAAATAGCCCCGGGGGAGCAGTAGCCGCCTCTCAGGAGATAGGCAACATGATAAAGGAATTCGAAAAACCTGTGGTAGTCTCTATGGCTGACATAGTTGCCTCCGGTGGATATTACATTTCTGCCCACGCCGACAGGATCGTAGCTCAACCTGGAACCCTCACCGGCAGTATTGGCGTCATCTGGATGCACACCAATCTGGATGGGCTATTCGAGAAGCTGGGTATTGAGGTGGAGACTATCACCTCGGGCGAGCACAAGGATATGTTTATTGACCCGCTGACTCCTGAGCGACGGCAAATCTTTCAGCGGCTCTCGGATGAGGCCTATGACCAGTTTATTCAGACTGTAGCCGAGGGGCGAGATCTGGAACTCTCTAAGGTGAGAGAATTGGCAACAGGCGAGCTGTATATTGGCACGCAAGCCTTAGAATTGGGTCTGGTTGACCAGTTGGGCGGTTTGAACGAAGCGATTGAGGCTGCGGCTGAGTTAGCGGAAATAGAGGTACCGCTTACCATGGAGTTAGCTCCCCCAGTTCCCTCGCTATTGGAATTGTTTTTGGGCCAGGGGAGCATATTATGGGAGCTGGCCATTGCCAGGGTTCTGGGAGAGGAAATGGCTCTTTTGAGAACGCTACTTAATACCTATCCGATGCCTCGGTATTAGAGTAATTCCGCCTGAAGTCCCCAGACTCTCCTAACTGATGTTGGTCGAGATCGTCCAGAGGCGACGGAGTAAATGCCCAAGGCCAAAGCTAGGATGACCATAGAAGAAACCAGAAATTCAAGTGCAACATCCTTTCCAGTTCTCCAGGCAACAGCCCAGGGTTTAAGCAAAAGGATTGCTGCGATCAGGTTTAGCAGGCCAGCGCCTGCTGCTATTTCAAAGGGTTGAAGATGGTGCACCAGCAGGTAGGTGAAGAGAATTCCCCCCGCCACACACCCTGTAGCCTCCGAGATATAGATCTTTCCTACCTGGGTCGCTGCTGTCCTTGCTGGGGAGTGTTCGCAAGGCCATGTCTTCACTTTCTTCCCACCGGCATTATGTAGAGTGGCTGCTCGTCTTGGGGCAGGTTCAGGATTTCCTTAACCTGGTCATCGCGGAATGCCCCAATGACCACCGTGCCCAGGCCCAGGGCAACAGCTTGTAGGTGGACGTTTTGTCCGACATGCCCTACTTCCATGTGCACATATCTTATACCTCTGTCTCCATACCGTCGGGTGGTTCGCTCATAAATGGCGGTGAATACGATGTTTATGGCGCCCTCCCTAACCCAGTTCTGTCCCAGGGCAGCAGCGGCTAGCTCTGTCCTCAAATCTCCATCCAGAACCTTCACCAGCTCATGCTTCGGCAGGTGATAACGATAAACACCCTCGGCAAGATTTTCCACATCTCCAACCACGACATAGGTCTCCAGCGGGTAAGTGGCTCCCGCCGAGGGAGCTGTTCTTAATCCTCGTGGGTCGGTGATTCCTTGAGCCGCCCATAGCAGCTGTGAAACTTCTTGAAGAGTGAGAGGTTCACCCGTATAATCCCTGACCGATCTCCTCTTCAGGAGGGTTTCTTCGATAGAGATACCACTATCGTGCCTTGGCTCCAGAAGCTTTGCTTCCATCTCAGGCGTTACCGGCAGGGGTGTTGGTTCCTTTGCACAGGCGGCGAGGAAGCTGGCTACGGTAGGCAGCGAAATCCCCAATAATGTTGCTCTTCTGAGGAATTCCTTGCGCGAGATAGTACCCTTCTTGAGAAAATTGATAAACAAAAACTCTTCACCTTTCATTTAGGACTCTCCTCCTTAGGTTGAATCAATCGTTACGAGTTATTGAAAGCCGCCATGGAGACATTATCTTACGGTTTTTCGGGGCTCAACCCGGCACAATAATCTAAACATCCTGATTTGGCGGGGCTCTCGCGAGTCGGAGTTCATCAGCTATCAAGGACAACGAGCTCTGACCGCGTGGCTATACCTCTGTAAGCCACTCCCTATATTTCTCCATCTCCCCTCGGACCACTTTAAAGTAGAGGTCAGATAGTTGTCTGGTGATGGGCCCAATCTCCCCCTGTCCGATCTTTCTTCTGTCCACTTCGCCTATGGGAGATATCTGAGCTCCAGTGCCGGTAAAGAAGAGCTCATCAGCTGTATAGAGCTCGGTCCGGTCGATTTTTCTCTCTACCACTTCCAGGCCCAGGTCTTCTCGGGCCATCTGAATAACAGTTCTTCTGGTTATCCCTTCCAGAATTTCGTCAGTGGTGGGAGTAGTAAAAAGGACACCCCTTTTGGCCAGAAAAAGGTTCATGGCGCTTCCTTCGGAGACATGGCCGTCCGAAGTAAGCACTATAGCTTCATCAAAGCCATTAAGCAGGGCTTCGGTCTTCTGGAGAGCGGAATTTACATAAGAACCGGCGATCTTGCCCCGGGGTGGAAGAGCATTGTCGCTGAGCCTGCACCAGGAGGAGACGCAAACCTTTATGGCTCTAGACGTATCCAGGTAGTCCCCCATGGGGACCGTGTATAAGAAAAAGTCATGTTCGTAGCCAACCAACTTGGGTCCTATGGATGTGCTGCTGACATAGGCAAAGGGTCTGATGTAGACGTCCTGGCGGTAATCTTCTTTCCTCAAAAGCTCCAGAGTGATAGACATCAGTTCATCCAGGGAATAGCCGGGATCTATCATCAGAATCTTGCAATTTTCCAGCATGCGGAGGTAGTGGTCCTTCATCTTGAAGACGTAGATCTTCTGCCGCTGCTCATTCCAGTAGCCCCTTATGCCCTCAAATATGGCCGTGCCGTACTGAAGGGCATTGGTCCTGATATCTATCTTGGCTTGCTCGATGGGTACAATTCTACCTTCCAGGAAGGCGTATTCAGGCTTCGGCATAGTGCCCCTCCCTAATCTGTCATATTCCTGAGATCTTAAAAAGGTGACTCTAATTCTAAACTAATGCAGCTTCACTTTCAATCTAAAGTGACTCGTGATAAGATAACCATAGTCCTGAACTAGCTCTCACTCTCAGCGGTTGTAAATCTGATTTTCGCAGCCACCCTGATTACATAAAGATAAAAGATATTAACCCTACAACGTCATTTACCTGAATACATACAATATGTTGTGGTTCAATTAAAGAAATTACCCTACATATTGAATCAAGATTCTTAAGTATCGCTGTAGAGTTAAGCCTTATCCCATATGGAAGCATCCTACTTAAAAACCTACAGAGCGGGAGAACTTTCTGAGAGGATAAAGCAGAGCAGAGCTGGGCTCTGCTGGAAAGCTGCTGCCTCTGCCCTCGCAACTGTGCGGTTAACCGTCTGGAGGACAAAAGAAGCGTCTGCCGTACCGGCCGAAAAGCAGTGGTCTCCAGCTACGGACCTCACTTTGGAGAGGAGCCTCCTTTGGTGGGAAGGCGAGGTTCGGGAACCATCTTTTTTACCTGGTGTAACCTGCGGTGTCAGTATTGTCAGAATTACTCCATCAGCCAGTTGGGAGAAGGAGAGGAAGTAGAGGACGAGAAGCTGGCCCAGATGATGCTCTCTCTGCAGGCTATGGGGTGTCACAACATCAATTTTGTCTCGCCTACTCACGTGGTGCCCCAAATTCTTTCCGCTCTGAGTATAGCTATAAAGGGCGGCTTCAGAATGCCTCTGGTCTACAATACCGGAGGCTATGATTCTGTGGAGACCCTTCAGCTTCTGGACGGGATCTTTGATATTTATATGCCAGATATGAAGTATAGCGATGAGAAAGTGGCCCGGGAACTTTCGGGAATCAAAAACTACCCCCAGGTAAACCAGGATGCCGTCAAAGAGATGCATCGGCAAGCAGGAGATCTGGTTGTGGATGAACATGGAGTGGCTCAAAGAGGGATCATCCTCCGTCACCTGGTACTGCCTCAGGGCCTGGCTGGCAGCGAGGAGACCTTCAGATTTCTGGCCCAGGAGATCTCTAAAGACACTTATCTGAACATCATGGATCAATACCATCCTTGCTACAAAGCTTATGATCATCCGCAGCTTGGGTGCCGTATTACCGGTGAGGAGTACCAGGAGGCTATCCAGCTTGCTTTGCATTACGGCCTGAGGCGGCTGGATGCCAGAAGGGCCTGGGTATTACCGTGAGATTTTGAAGTCTTGAGGCTAAAGAAACTTGCTTATTAGGGATAAGTTTTCCCCAGGTCAACCTTAGACCTCAGGATCAGAAGAACTATCTACTCGCTCGCACGGATAAGAAAGAGAAATTGTAATCGTCCCATAATCGGTGGGCACCGGTTTCAATAACGACTGAAGCGATATTTCATGTTCGTTGATTAGGACTCTTCTCTCACTCAGCTCGGATGACTCAAAACTCCTATCGATTTTGGAACGGTTACCAGGAATTGTTGAGCTTGTCAGAGAGTCTCCTTATGCCTACAATAAAAACCTGTTTTACAGTTACTTTCTTTACAGTTACCTGGAAAATAGGTTCGCCATTTTCATGGTTCACGGGTGATGGCTCCATCATGGCGAATTACTTTCTGAAGTAGAGGTTCAGGTTGTCCAAAAGAAGAGTTGTAAAATCTACCGCATCTATCAAATCCCCCAAGCCTACCCAAAAGCAACCTCTATCGAAGAGTCCCCAAGGCCCAGAAGGCCGGCCTGGTTTCGATGAGAGTGCACTTATGGTCCGAGTTATGGCAGAGACAAGGGAGCGAATCGAAGCGGCCCTCTTCAGTGCAGATGCCAGGGATCATACTGATCTTCCCAGGTTGATTGATGAGATTCACAATTTGCCTCCCCAGGCCTCCCGGGAGATGATCCACCAGCTTGGTCGAGAAGCAGGAGATAAAATCCTGGTTTTGCTGAGCTTGATAACAAAAAGTAGAGATACTGATTTAGCCTTAGTGGCGGTGGAGACTATGGCCTCCATCAAATCGCTTGAGTCAGCTCTGGCTCTCCAAGAGATAATAAAGACAGCTTCCGACAAAAAGCTAAGAAAGGAAGCCAAAAGATCCCTTTACCGAATGAAAATGGCTGGGGTGGAGGTGGAAGAGCTAACTGAGGAGGAAACTCCCTCCCCGGAGAGAGAGCTTATGCCCCGACCTCGTCAAGCCCTGGTTAGTCACATTGATGGAGCTGGCGGAAGATTGATATGGATAGTTATGGAAAGGCCTCTGGGAGCCCTTAGTCTGGTTGCATTGAGAATTGCCGATACCGAGGGCATCAAGGAATGCCTGGGCGTCAACCTGGGTAAGAAAAGGCTCAAGCAGGAACTGGAGAGGATAAGGAAGATGGAAGACCTTACTGTTGTAGAAGTTCCGGCAACCTACGGCCAGCTTCTGGTGAGGGAGGCCTATCAGAGGAACCTGAAGGCGGGAATTGAGCCACCTTTGGAGTATAAGAAGTGGCAGAAGGCCGTGGAAGAGGGGGAGATCTCCGACACCTCTCCTCTCATATATCGGGAGCTACAACAGGAAGAGGTGAGATTTAAAGCAGCATTACTTCTGGAATTTGTCGACTTTCTAAGCTTGCCGGAGTTTTCCAGTTGGTTCTTTGAGTTAGACTCCGTGGCAACTTATGCTCTGGAGTTATTGGAAGCTCGCCAGAGTAAGATAATTCTGAGTGACTGGGCCAGGAGGGAGAGGGAGGCCAGGATTATAGGCAAGGCCGTGGAAGGTCTTTTCTCGGGCGATTACCCCTTCCTTTTCAAGAGAAGGTTGGAAGAGATGGCCTATATTTTATGGAAGACCGACCGCCGGGAGGAGGCAAAGAAAGCACTAGCCGCAGCCCTGGCCCTGGGCGAAGATGGCGACCAATCCTTAAGGGAGCACCCCCTTATCTCAGCCATGGTCCTTAGAAGTCTTAATCTGGCTATCCAGACAATTGTAGCCGGTAGCAGCAAGATGTAAGCTCAGACCAAAGGATATTTAAGCTTACCCGGCATACGTGGTTTAGTAGCAATGCCTTTGCTGATCGGAATTGCCTGCGAGGGTAACAACTTGATTAAGTTTTCCTTTTGGCGGATAGACCTCTGGTCTCCTCGAGGGAACTGAGTAATCGTCCCATAACATACTGATCGGTGGGCACCGGTTTCAATAACAATTGAAGTGCTCATTTATGTCCATTGACCAGTACTTTTGTCTTACTTACCGTAGATGGTCAAAAATTCCCACCGATGTTGGGAGAGTCACGGAACTGAAAGCTTGTTGACAGATCATCAATTTTCATCTTTCTCTGCCATGGTCAGGCTCTCCCAGTCTCTACAATAAGCTCAGCTGTTCCCCGTTGGTGGGACCTTCAGGGATTCTTTCCTCTTGGCCAAAAATACGGATCTTTCCAGAAACGCCGTCATACCCTGGCTCGATGTGGAGCTGGCCTTTTCGGACCCGATCTACTCCTTCGCCGATTTGGGGATCCACGTCTTTGATCTCATCTATAGGAGTGTTTAGCAGCACCTCAAACTCACTGCCAAACCGGGCAATGAGTCTCTGGTAATAAGTCTCTACCGTCTTGGTGGTCTGTCCCACATCCAGGCTCTCAGCGATTATCTCTTCCAGGGGGACCAGGCTTTTGAAGGGGGAGGATCGTTCGGGTACAAAGCCTTCTGGGCGATCGGCTAACTGTTCCACCCGGTTCATGACTCCAATGGTCAATCTTCGCCCACAAACCGGACAGATCTCTCCCTTGCTTAGAGTTTCCCGAGGACCCTGGTGAATGCCACAAAGACGATGGCCGTCGTAGTGATATTTGCCTTCCTGAGGGAAAAACTCAATGGTATATAAAAGCTTATCCGTCCTTCTTCCCCTCATAGCTTCTATGAGGCTGGTATAGTTCAATTCGGTGTCGAAGACGGCGGCTTCGCGGCCGATCTTGCGGGGGGAGTGGGAGTCGGAGCAGGAGATTATGGCTACCTGATCCAGGCCAGAGATCCGCCAGTTCATGGCCGGGTCAGAGGAGAGTCCTGTCTCTATAGCTTGAATATAAGGTCTCATATCGCCAAAACATTCTTCCAGAGAGTCGAATCCTGATTTTGTCCCGAAGACAGAGTACCAGGGTGTCCAGGCGTGGGCCGGCACAATGAAGGACTGGGGAGAAGCGTCCATCACCAGCTCTACCAGATCCCGGGCCGAGAGGCCGACTATAGGACGGCCATCACTTCGCAGCCTGGCTCCCCGGGAGAGAAGCTTCTTGTTTATCCTTTCCACAGCCTCAAAGCTGGGAGCAAAGATGAGGTTATGGATTCTCCGGGGCTTGTTGGATTGAGTGTAGATACTGTTTACTTCTCCGGTGAGGATGAAATGGGTCTCACCGCAGCTAAAAAGGCCATTGTCGGTGGGCTTAAGTTTCTCTTTTAGCTCTGCCAGCCAAAGGGGGTGAGTGAAGTCGCCGGTTCCCATAAGCTTAATGCCTTTGATTGTGGCCCACCTGGCCAGGTTATCTATGTCCATGTCTGGACTCACCGCCCGGGAATATCGGGAATGGATATAGTCAAATCCTATCTGGAGAAGAACAACTTTGCCGTCCGCACCGCCACAGATGGCAACGAAGCTCTTGTAGAGGTCCAGCGTTTTAATCCCAATCTGGTTATCCTTGATCTGAACCTGCCCGGTCTTAACGGGGAAGAAGTCTGCCAGAGAATTCGCAAGAGGTCCAATGTCCCCATCCTCATGCTGACGGCCAAGACAGATGAGGTAGACCGGATCATCGGACTGGAGATCGGGGCTGACGATTATGTGACCAAACCCTTCAGCCCCCGAGAGCTAGTGGCCAGGGTCAGGGCTATCCTCAGACGGGTAAATCTTCAATTTGAGGAAGAAGGTCCCTCTGAGCTCGTTTTTAGGGATCTGAAAATAGATTTGGTCAGACATCAGGTGGTAAAGGGTGGCCAGATTGTTGAACTCACGCCTTCCGAGTTTAGACTCCTCATCTTTATGGCCAGGCACCCCGGCCGGGTCTACCGCCGGTCTCAGCTCTTGGAAGAGGTAGTGGGAAGCAGCTTTGAGGCCTATGACCGGGTCATTGACGCTCATGTCAAGAATTTACGTAAAAAAATAGAAGATGACCCCGAAAACCCCTGTTATGTTCTGACCGTTTGGGGCCTGGGTTACAAGTTCAATGAAAATGCCCTTTCTGAGAACTCTCAACCCTAAGCTTCTGGTCTCTTTCCTGGTGGTTGTCCTGGTCACCGTGGGTCTGACCAGCCTTGCTCTGGGTTTTATTACTGGCAGCCAGTTCTCCAGCTATCTCAGAAGAGGTGCCGAGGTCAGGAGCCAGAGCCTGGCTACCTTTCTGGTGGATAGCTATCTGAAAAACGGAAACTGGCAGGAGGTCCAGGAAGTGATCTCTGGCCTTACCACTATGATGGGCGACCACATAGTTGTGGTGGACCGCAGCAATACCGTGGTTGCCAGCTCTTCCGAGGAACTGGTGGGTCAAAAAATAGAAGAGCCCCAGGTCTGGACGGCCAGAATTCCCCTTCTCACCGATCAGGGCAAACAGATCGGGACTCTATATCTGACGGGTGGACGTATGCCAGGCCATCGCCGGATGATGGAGATGATGGGGGGTGGAACGGGAGGAATGATGGCTCAGGGTGGACCTATGTCTTCTCCTATTACCGTAGTGGACCCTTCTTCCGCCGGCCTGGAAAAGCAGTTTCTGGATTCTATAAGGAACTCTATAACCATTGTGGCTCTGATCAGCCTGGCCCTTGCCATTGTTATCAGCCTCTATCTGGCCCGCAGCATCACCAGGCCCCTCCAGGATATGATCAGAGTGACCAGAAGCATCTCAGAAGGGGATTTGAGCCAGCGGGTTCGGGCAGATTCGCAAGACGAACTGGGAGCTCTGGCCCAGTCTTTCAACATTATGGCCGATGATCTGGCCAAACAGGAGAAGATGCGCCGGGATCTGGTGGCCGACATAGCTCACGAATTCAGAACCCCCCTCACCACTATTCGAGGCTATGTAGAGTCGATATTAGATGGGGTGAAGAAACCGGACCAGGATATCCTGGGCAGAATAGAGGCTGAGACCGAACGTCTCACCACCCTCATAAGCGACCTCCAGGAGTTGTCCAGAGCAGAGTCTGGCAAGCTAAGTCTGGAAAAGAAACCGGTGGATCTTAACGTTCTGGTGGAAGAAGTTTTTCCCAAGTTCGAAAAGGAGATAGCTGAAAAAGAGATCCAGGTAGAGACAGATCTAGATAGGGGCCTTCCTCTGGCCCTGGTGGATGAGAGAAGAATAGGGCAGGTTTTGGAAAACATTCTTAATAACGGTATAAAGTATAATTACCAGAAAGGCCGAGTGAGAGTGAACACCAGAGAGGAAGGGGAAGGAGTCAGGCTAACTATTGCCGATACTGGTCAGGGGATATCTCCTCAGGACCTCCCTTACATATTTGAGAGATTCTATCGGGGCGACAAGTCCCGCAGCCGGCATACGGGTGGTACGGGCATAGGTCTGAGTATCGCCAGGAACCTGGTAGAGGCTCACTGGGGGACCATAAGTGTTCAGAGCCAACCGGGGCAAGGGAGTACGTTTTCTGTCTGGCTACCTTTGCGATAGAATGCTATAATACCTAAAAAGGCCTATTTGCGATAGAACGCCGTGACCACATAAAAAGGCTTGTTCTTTTTAGCAGTCATCTTGTAGGATGAGACGGAGTGCATATTTTCTGCGGTGGTATGATGAACCGGGAGAGAAGCTCAAGTCAGAGGGAGATAAGTGAAGTAGAGACCAGAAAGACCAGGTCCCGCTACGACCGTATCTCCCCGGTATATGATCTGTTTGAATCTCTGGCCGAGAGATCTAAAATTTCCAGTTGGAGAAGATTGCTCTTCCAGCAGGTGGAAGGGCCCACCATGCTGGAGGTGGGGGTGGGCACGGGCAAGAATTTTCCTTACTACCCTCCAGGGCTGGAAGTAACGGCCATTGATCTGAGCGAAGGGATGCTCTCCAGAGCCAGGAAAAAGTTAGCCAACTACCCTTCTGCCCGAATTAATCTGAGGATTATGGATGTCCAGAAATTGGACCTGGAAGAGGGTTCGTTTGACACTGCCGTGGCCACCTTCGTCTTTTGTTCAGTACCTGACCCGGTTCTGGGTCTGAGAGAGGTAAGGAGAGTTCTCAAGCCAGAAGGAAAGCTTCTTCTTCTGGAGCATGTGCTGAGCGAAAGGCCCGTTCTGCGCTTTCTGATGAAGCTTATGAGTCCAATCACAGTGAGAATCACTGGAGCGAACATCAATCGTGTTACAGTGAGGAATATTCAAAAGGCGGGCTTTCGGATCGAAGAGGAAAAGAATCTCTGGTTGGATATAGTAAAGCTTATTGTGGCCAGGTCAGAGCAGTAGACATAGGTCTTTGGTAAGGGTGGGGCAGGTGAGCTATTATTCTCTTTTGAATTGGATAGGTCACACCAGTGTAGGAACGACATAACCGGGCTGCAGTACGAGTTCCCTCTCCGTTGAGATGGACCACTCTTAGCTCCAGCTCCCGCAGATCCATCAGTTTTTGCTCGATTTGTTCCGCTGTGAAGTACTGGTACTTCCATGGAGAATTGCCAAGCTCAAAGAGACAGAGAGGAGGGACGGTGGCCAGGATTGTTTCCCCATGGGCGTCGTAGATAGCCTGTGCCTCAGGGAGTAATCCTTCATTTTCGGTCTTAAACCATTTGACAATCACAGAAGCATCTATCACGAGTAGGGGTAGCTCAATCTCTTCAAGAAGATGAGTCCCGTTCACTGTTGCTCCCTTGTCTCTCTTAGGCTGGCCTGAGCATTCCAGAGCTCTGTCCGTGCTTCTTCGGCCGTGCGGCGAAGGCGAGATAGAATTTCTCTTTTTTTCTGTCGAAAGAGAGCTTTCTTCTGTTCTATATGGGCCATCTGGATTACGTGGGCAGCTCCCAGTTGAAGAGCTTTACTGCGCGACAGCCCCAGAGTCCTGGCCGCATCATCCACTTTTCTGAGCTGATCCTCAGGTAGATATACATTAACTTTGGGCATTAGCACCATCTTTCTGGAAAAGTTATAGCGTGCAACTGCTTCTAATTGTAACCCCATCAGGCAAATAAATCAACCATAATTGCCATGATGGGGCCATCACCCGTGAACTATGAAAATATCAAGCATTT
>NZ_BLRZ01000051.1 GCF_013281975.1 Candidatus Hakubella thermalkaliphila
AACCTGCCCACTGGAGGATCTGGTCTTAACTGTCCTTATAAAGGCCATTGTCACTGACCCCCTAATCCTTCATTTGAGTACAATTATGGCTATTTTAAGGACAGTTGTCAATAGAAAAAGGCCATATTTCACAAATTTATTGTCACTACCCTTTTTCTTTTTTAGGCCTCCTTTCTGGACAAAATGCCTGGTAAACCGTATTATTGTATTTCACAGGATGCCATTTGCTGTTGAACCTCGGTTATTACTCGCAGCAGTTTAATTTCCATGCCATGGCCTGGTTCTTTAAGTTCGGATAGACGCTTTGACTTAGCGTCTTCTACTACTCCAAGATAATGGGTTTTTATGCCCATCTCTTCAAGTTTTTCAAAGAGACATGCACCTATGATACAGAGAGCCGTGCCTTTGTTTTTAATATGGTCGGGCATCTCACCCCAGTCAAACACCGAGTAGCGGTCAGAGAAGATGAAGCGTCCTATTCCAGTCCTGCCACCCTCTGGCTTTTTCAGAACTACTAAATCTTTCACACTACCCATTTTTCGTAACGTCCTCTTTTACAAAAATGAGCCGAGAAAGCCCCCGATTTTAATCCTGGGGATGAATCGGCTAAGAAATACTTGACCAAGTACTGTTATAATATCACTGTTCGACATTGTTGTGCGCAAAGTTTCTTCATAAATGATGGTAACAATAAACGGTGGAAATGTTCAAAGATCTTAGAGAGTTTATCCATTTTCTAGAAAACAGAGGCCAGTTGAGGCGAGTGACTGTCCCGGTAGATGCGGAGCTGGAGATCACCGAGATCGTTGACCGAATTTGCAAGCAGAATGGTCCTGCTCTTCTCTTTGAACAGGTTAAAGGGTACGATATTCCTGTGGTTATCAACCTCTTCGGCTCCCTGGAGCGCATGAGCTGGGCTCTGGGAGTACCAAAGCTGGATAGCATAGCTCAGCGAATGGCTGGGTTACTGTCTCTATCTCTTCCGGAGGGGTTTCTGGGCAAGCTGAGCCTGCTTAATCGGCTCAGGAAGATAGGGAGGTTTGCCCCCAAGACGGTCAGGAAGGCTCCCTGCCAGGAGGTAGTGATTGCCCAGGAGCCCAGCCTGGATTTTCTGCCCATCTTGAAATGCTGGCCTCAGGATGGGGGCAGGTTTATCACCCTCCCTCTGGTGATCACCAAAAATCCCTTAACCGGGCAGCAGAACATAGGTATCTATCGTCTGCAGAAATATGACCACCGGACTACCGGAATGCACTGGCATATCCATCACGATGGAGCTCGTAATTATCGGGAGAGCCAGAAGCTTGGGCGGAACCTGGAGGTGGCGGTAGTCTTGGGGGGAGATCCAGCCACCATTTATGCGGCCAGTGCTCCTTTGCCCCCCGGCTTTAACGAGCTCCTGTTGGCTGGTTTTCTGAGAGAGGCTCCGGTGGAAGTGGTCCGGTGTAAAATGCTGGATCTTGCGGTTCCGGCCCATGCCGAGATCATCCTGGAAGGCTATGTGGATGCCACTGAGAAGCGAACAGAAGGTCCTTTTGGAGACCACACGGGATTTTACTCCCCGGCCCAGGACTACCCGGTCTTCCACCTGACCTGCATTACTCATCGTAAGAGTCCCATCTATCCAGCTACTGTAGTGGGCAGGCCGCCTATGGAAGATGTCTTTCTGGGTAAAGCCACAGAAAGGATATTTCTGCCCCTCCTCCAAATGCAAATTCCGGAGATAGTAGATCTCCATCTCCCGCTAGAGGGAGTTTTCCATAACTGCGCTATTGTATCTATTCGCAAGAGCTATCCCGGACAGGCCAGAAAGGTCATGAGTGCTCTGTGGGGATTGGGCCAGGTGGGCCTCACTAAAGTAATCATAGTGGTAGATGAAGATGTGGATGTGCAGAACCTTTCCCAGGTGGCCTGGAAGGTCTTTAATAATATTGATCCGGAACGGGACTTTCTCTTTATTAAAGGGCCGGTAGACGTGCTGGATCATGCCTCCTCCGTTTGTGGCTATGGTTCCAAGGTGGGTATTGACGCCACCCGAAAGATGCGGGAGGAAGGTCATGAGAGAGAGTGGCCCGAGGAGATCCGCATGGATGAGGAGATAAAGAGACTGGTAGACCAAAGATGGCAGGACTATGGCCTCGACTAAGATCGGCACATTTTTGCGGGATATAAAGTTTGAACACAGCATCTTCGCTCTTCCCTTTGCTTACATGGGCGCCATCCTGGTGCCTGGTCTCCCCACCTGGTGGCAGATCGTCTGGATAACCGTGGCTATGGTGGGAGCACGAACTTTGGCCATGTCCCTGAATCGCCTTATTGATAAAAATATCGATGCCCTGAACATCCGGACCAGAGAACGGGCTTTGCCCACCGGGCTGATCTCAGTCAGGGAAGTTCTGGTCTACGGTCTTCTCTCCCTGGTCGTATTCATGATCGCGGTTTTCCAACTAGCACCTCTATGTCGATACCTGTGGCCAGTAGTGATCATACCTTTTGTGGTCTATCCCTATACCAAGAGATTCACCTGGCTCAGCCATTTTGTTCTGGGGTTCAACTACAGCCTGGTTCCCCTGGGAGCGTGGGTAGCAATTACTAACCGCATAGATCTGGCTCCCGCAGTGCTGGGTCTGGCCGCAGCCCTCTGGCTAGCTGGGTTTGACATTATCTACTCCTGCCAGGACGTGGAGGTGGACCGGGCCCAGGGACTTTTCTCTATCCCGGCTAATTTTGGCATCCGGACCGGGCTGAGCTTGACCAGGCTCTTGCACCTCTTGACGGTCCTTCTTCTGGTTTTGACGGGTGTTCTCCTGGAGCTGGGTCTTCTGTACTATGCGGGGGTGGTGGTTGCGGCGGCTTTTCTCTATTATGAGAACTCCCTGGTCAAGCCCCATGATCTTTCCCGCCTCAACCTGGCTTTCTTTACCATGAATGGGCTTTTCAGCCCGGTCCTTTTTCTGTTCACTCTGGCGGATGTTCTGCTCATATGATAGAATAGGGGCTATGCTGAGAAACCAAAGAGTTTCCAAAACCGGTCTCCGTAGTGACATTTTAAGCCTGATTCTGGTCATCACAGTTTCTTTTTCCCTGCTTCAAGTCTCTGGTTGTTCCATATATAATAGGTTTTTCAGCGGACCGGAGCCGGAAGACACAGTAATTGTTTTTTTTGAGAACTTGAAGAATAGGAATTATGCTGAGGCCTACGAGTTGCTGGAGAAAAGCGACCGCCAGAGACACAGCCTGGATCAGTTCCGGAAGGAAATGGGCACTGTACTTCAGATCCAATCTATCCAGGTTCTGTCATCTCAGATTTCAGGCCAGGTGGCTGAAGTAACTATCAATCTGACCACTATCTATGAAGGGGGAGAATCTGTGGCAGAAGGGATTGTGGTTCCCCTGATCAAGGAAGAAGGAGAGTGGAAAGTTGACTTTTGGGACTGAGCCCGGGAGACCAGGGACTCACTCCGGGCCTCTAAGTGATCCCCAGGGCCAGGAACTAATCTTAAGGGGTTAAAATGAGAGTTCTTTTTGTGGGAGATGTGATAGGCAGACCAGGGCGGACAGCAGTGAAGCTTCTTCTTCCATCTCTGGTTCATGACCATGGTATCGACCTGACTATAGCCAACGGTGAGAATGCAGCGGGAGGGATTGGGATTACTCCGGAAGTAGCAAAGGAACTTCTGAGCTCCGGGGTAGATGTCATAACCACGGGAAACCATGTATGGCACAAAAAAGAGATATATAGTTTTATTGACCAGGAGGAGAGGCTTCTTCGTCCGGCCAACTATCCTCCGGGTAACCCGAGCAAGGAGTTTCTGGTCAGGGAGGTTAAGGGGCATGCTGTGGCTGTGGTTAACCTTTGCGGCAGAGTTTTTATGCCCCATTTGGACTGCCCCTTTCGCTGCATGGATAGGCTTTTGAAAGACCTGGAGAGCATCACCAATCTGATAATAGTAGATTTCCATGGTGAGGCCACCTCAGAGAAATACGCCATAGCCTGGTATCTGGATGGCCGGGTCAGCGCCGTGGTGGGAACCCATACCCATGTCCCCACTGCCGATGAGAGAATCTTGCCTGGGGGCACCGCCTATATTACTGACGCAGGAATGGTAGGTTCCACAGATTCGGTTATTGGGGTAAAAAAGGAAGAGATTATAGAACGGTTTTTGACCCAGAGGCCAATCAGCTTCAGTGTGGCCAAAGGCCACCGAAGGCTGGACGCTGTAGTTATTGATATTGATGAGAAAGACGGGAGAGCTACCTCTATTCAGAGGATTAACCTGGATGTAGATTAATGCCGGGCCACCCGCAAGAGGCCACGGGAGGATTCGGCCTCTGTTTGGCGCATGCTGGTACACATCTTCAAGCTGACGAAACGAGGCAGGCTCTGACAGAGAGGGTTGAGCTTCTCTTTGGCGTCCTCTTGTGTAGATATATGGTGGACACTCAACAAGTTTCTGAGCCGTCTTTTCGTAGGAAGAACAGGAGTAGCCAATCGCGACATGTCTTGATTAACATATGTAGAGAGAGGAAACTGTACCTAAGATGCGCTACAAAAAAATAACTCCTGACAACAGTGTCTTTGTCATCCTTTCCTTTGAGGGTCCGGACCTATATTCCCAGGCTGGTGGTCTGGGTTTCAGAGTGACCGAGCTCTCGGAAGCATTGGCCAAAAAGGGGTTCGAAACCCACGTCATCTTCGTTGGCGACCCCTACAAGCCCGCTGTGGAAACTCTTAATCAAAAAAGATTGATTCTTCACCGTTGGTCCCAGTGGATAAGTAAATATTATCCTCTGGGAGTCTATCAAGGAGAAGAGGAAAAACTTTATGATTATAACGAAAGCGTGCCCTATTTTGTCCTGGACGAGATAGCTCGACCGGCGGTCAAAGAGAAAAAGAAGCTGGTGGTTCTGGCTGAGGAGTGGCATACTGCCGAGTGCGTAATGCGGCTGAGCGATCTACTCCACTACTTTGGCCTTCGAGATAAGGCCGTAATTTTCTGGAATGCTAACCATACCATGTCTTTTGACCGCATCAATTGGGGAAGGCTGGCCTTTGTGGCCACCCTTACTACGGTGAGCAGGTTCATGAAACACTACATGTGGGATATGGGTCTAAATCCTATCGTTATTCCCAATGGCGTGCCCGACCGGATGTTCCAGGGGGTGGATAGTGAGAAAGTAGCCAGATTCAGGGAGGTCTTTGAGAGTGACTTTCTTCTCTTGAAAGTAGGGCGTATGGACCCCAACAAAAGATGGAATATGGCCATGGATGCTGTGGCCGAACTCAAGCGGAGGGGATCTAAGGTCAACTTTTTAATCAGGCCGGGTCGGGAGCCCTATGGCGGAGAAGTCATCTATAATGCCGAGAGAAATGGGCTTTATGTATATAATCTCAATCTCTCCAAACCTACCTTTGAGGAGCTCCTTGAAGCTCTGCAGGAGGCCCGGGATGCTGACGTTCTTACCCTCAATTTTGTGGTCGAGGACGAATACTTGCGTATCTTCTATTATGGCTGTGATGCTGTTCTGGCCAATAGCGGGATGGAGCCCTTTGGCCTGGTTGGTCTGGAAGTTATGGCCTGCGGAGGAGTCGTCTTCACTGGCTGTACCGGAGAGGAGTACGCTATTCCCTATCAGAATGCCATTGTTCTGGAAACTGCCGATCCCGTGGAAATCGTCAACAATTTGTACTACTTGAAATCAGAACCCGCAGTAGGTCAGAAAATCAGGCGAGAGGCCAAAATTGCAGCCAAAAGGTATGCCTGGGGTCAGGTAGTTGACAATCTCCTTCGCAAGATAGAATACGCTGCGATTATGCAAAAGTCGGATATGGAAGACTAGCCATGGTGCAAGAGGTGGCCATCTATCTGGTGGTCCATCAACCCAGAAGGATAAAACTACCAGCCCAGCCCATCCCCCAGGGCGTCTCTGCCGAAGACATGGAGAAATGTCTTTTTGATGAGAGACTGAACCAACGTTACTTCGATAAAGTCACCCGATACTGTTACATCCCGGCTACGGATAAGTTCCTGGAATTGGTGGAAAAGGGAATGAAGATCTCCATCAGTTTTTCGGTCTCTTTCCTGCAGCAGGCTATGAAATGGGGAGAGAGGGATGTGCTGCCAAGATTCAGAAAATTAGTAGCACATCCCAATGTGGAGCTTATAGGCATGGAGCCCTACCACAGCTTTATCTTTCTTTGGGACATAGACATGTTCGTAAAGCGGATGGAGTGGGCCAGGAATTATCTGGCCCAACTTCTGGGCAAGGAGCCAACTGTCTCCGATACCACAGAGATGTATCTATCCAACGATGTGTACTTTGCTCTGCAAAAGGCCGGATTTGAGGCTACTTTTATGGACGGAAGACCCTGGGTTCTGGGGTGGAGGGAGGCCACTCATCTATACAACTACTCTCAGAGCAGACTCAAAATTTTGATCCGCCATCATAGTCTGAGCGACGATGTGGGCTACCGGTTTTCGAACCGACAGTGGTGCCACTACCCCCTTACTGCCGATACCTATGTCACCTGGATTCAGCAGACCCGGGGAGATTTTGTTTTTCTGGGATGGGACTACGAGACTTTCGGGGAACATCACTCGGTCTATAGCGGAATATTTGATTTTCTGGAATGGCTTCCCGTGGAGCTTAAGAAAAGAGAGGTTAGCCTGGCCACACCCAGCCAACTGGTCCAGAAGTATGCTCCAACAGCCTACGATCTGCCTCTCCCCGAGTTTGGCAGTACCTGGGCTGGCAGCGGTGGAATGGAGTTTTTTCTGGGCAATTCGGCCCAGCAGGCTATTTTGCGGTTGATGATGAGTGTCTACAACAAGGCTAAATTGACGGGGAACGAGAAGCTGGTGGATATAGCCCTGTGGCTGGCCCAATCGGATAATCTCCATTTGATCCAGTGGTATGGTAGAGGAGGGGGCTCGGAAGCTGAGGTATCCCAGTACTTTACTCCTCAGGAATGGTTTCAACTAAGCCCTGACGGCATCATCTGGCACCAGCAACAGGTATATAAAAATGCCATCAGGGCTATGGATTATTATATGCGCCCATAACTATCCAGGAGGTACCGGAAGATGAAACTAAAACTGGTCTGCCTGTGGCATTTATATCAACCAAGCGTGGGCCTGGAGATGGGCTGGGCCCAGGAAAATGCGTGGGAATGCTATCGCATCATTCCCAAAATCTATGCTGCTCATCCCCGGATGAAGGCGGCCATCAACATTCAGGGAGTGCTTATCGAGCAACTTCTAGCCTACGCCCCCTCAGTAATCGAACCCTATAAAGCTCTGATCCATAACGGCCAATTCGAAATTGTCTGTTCAGCCTATTATCACCCCCTGTTGCCGTTGCTTCCTCCCGAGGATATGGCAGAGCAAATCGATATGGATATGGCTGCCATCGAGGATACTTTTGGGGTGAAGCCCGTTGGCTTCAGGCCGCCGGAGCTGGCCTGGAGTTCCATCCTCATTCCCATCCTGGCTGAAAGAGGAATCCAATGGTCCATCATTGATTCTTCCACTCTTAAGCTGGCTCGAAAGAAGATGCCTGCTCTGACCGACCTGGAGGAGAGTTCCACCGAGCTACTACCCTATTCTTTAGAGGATCCCTCTGTGGACCTGGCGGATCGGGATGAAGCCTTCTATCAGACCTATGTGAGCCGGGTCGCTGAGCATCGAGTTAACTTACTAATCAGAGATCACCAATTGAGCAGACTTTTTGAGGAACCCTCTGGGTGTCTTACCGGCGTGGTAAAACCGAAAAGATTGGTGGCGGCACTTAAGAATCTACATCACCGGCTGAGAGGTGGTATCGTGGTAATCAGTGCCGACGGTGAATACATAGGTGGGCAGGGAGATTCCAGCCGGGTGGTGCATTTTGAGGAGATCCTTTCCGAGATGGAAGCTCTCGATTTCGTGGAAAGCGTGACGCCAGCGGAACTTTTCGACCGAGTGCCGGCAAGAAAGGAGATATTTGTTCCCGCCGGAACCCAGATGGGAAACTTCGATCGCTGGACTGCTTCAGCCGAAGACAAAATTTTCATTCAGCAACTAAACCACTTGCGCCGGGAACTGGAACATGTCGGGCTCTATGCTCGAATAACAGGTAAAGCCGATGAGTCAGCCATCAGGGATCTCCTGGGCCGGGTGAGAAAATTAATTCTGATGTTGCAATCTAATTCCTGGCTCACCTGGCACTACGAACCGGCTCAGCTTCGCATAAGAGGTTACGAGTACATGCTGGAAACCCGATCTCTCCTAAACAGTCTGAAGGAGTTGGTTTATGAGCGCCAAGCCGCCCTTAGTTAAGCCCTTGCTCTCCCGTGATCTTCTGCCACTGGCAAAGCAGAAGAGGAAAAGGAAGAGGCAGAGCAAGACCTACGAGCAGCTCCTTGCGACAGCGGTTAAGGTATTCTCCAAAAAGGGTTACCATAACACCAGCATCGAAGAGCTGATGGACAGCATCGGCATAGCCAAGAGCGTCCTCTATTACTATTTTAAGAGCAAAGAAGCCCTATTTGCTACCATTATCGAAATGGGTGTCTCTTCCTTCATCGCTATGCTCAAGGAGGCTATCAGGGAAGAGAGCGACATCAGAGGACGCCTGGAGGCGGCTGCTCGTACCTATGTCTATTTTTATGAACACAATGTGGATTTCTTCCGAGTTTTGGTAGATGAGGTACGTATCCCGCGGCAGAACTTTGCCACGAAATATCCCGATTTTTACCAGGCTTATCGGGACGTACTGGCGGACATTATCTCGGAAGGAGTGAGGAGCGGGATAATTCGCCCTCTGAACCCCCAGGTGGCCGCTCAGGCTCTGGTGGGGATGCTGGACATATTTCTGGTCCAGCATTCCTCCGATGATGTGCAAGAAAAGATGGATATGGGTAAGATCTTTTCAGAAGTGTTTGGTATCTACTGGAATGGCATCCGCTCTTGACCCGCACAATTGCCAAAATTGCCTATTGACAGGAGGAAGGGAATAATGTAATTTAAAATAGAAAGGTTGGTCGATAATAATTTATTTCCCCGATCTTGCTTTGTGGAACTCTTACAAGCAAAGAAAAGGGCTGAATCTGAGGCAGCAAGGAGGTGGTGAAATATAGAAAGATGGTAATTTTAACCTTTTATGGAGAAGAAGGGTATCCGTAGGCCCCAAGGTTCCCTAGCAGGGACAAATCTACATCAACAAGATGGAAATATTTTAGAAAGAGGAGGCAAGTATGAGCAGTACAACCTGGCTTAAGTTAATGGCAGTAGGCGTGCTAATCGCCGGGCTATTTTCCCTGGCCGTGGCCTGTGTACCAGCACCCCCGGTGGAAGAAGACCCACCTGCAGAAGAGGTGGAACCACCTGCCGTTGAACTGACCATCTGGCATGCCTATCACGTGGGTGAGAAAGAAGAAGCGGCCCTCAAGCAGGTTCTCGAGCAGTATAAGGCGGACCACCCGAATGTGACAGTCAACGTCCTCGCCGTGCCCTTTGACGCGATCTTCTCCAAATGGGTGACCGAAGTGGGGGCCGGCGGTGGTCCAGACATGTTCACTGCCCCGAACGATAACCTTGGCGACCATGTACGCGGTGATCTGGTCGCCCCGCTGGGTGACCTGCTGGCTGGTAAGCTCGAGGGCTTTAGCGAGATGGCGATCAATGGGGTGACCGTTGATGGCGAGATCTATGCCGTGCCAGGCATCATCAAGGCCGTGGGGTTGTTTTATAACAAGGCCATGGTCGCGACACCGCCTGCCACGCTGGATGAACTGAAAGCGCAAGTTGAAGGCGGCACGAAGTACGTCTTCATGCAGCATCCCTATCACAACTTCGGCTTCTTCACCGGCGCCTTTGGCGGTACATTGATGGACGAAACCGGCAGGTGCGTCGCCGATCAGGGCGGTTTTGCCGAGGCCATGGAGTACCTGTATGAACTGAAGCAGGCCGGCTTGATCTTCGAGACCGACGAAGGCAAGGCCAACACCATGTTCATGGAGGGCGAGGTCGCGGGTATCATCAGCGGCCCGTGGATGCTTGGCACCTTCAAGGCCGCCTTGGGCGACAACCTGGGTGTGGCTTTGATGCCCGCCGGTCCGGCAGGCCCGGCTACGCCGCTCACTGGCGTTGATGGCTGGTACATCAACCCCAACAGTCAGAAGAAAGAGGCCGCTGTTGAGCTGGCACTGTACATCTTCGGTCCGGAAGGCTCGAAGATTTATACCGACGTAGCCGGCAGTCCGATGGGCCGCACCGATGTCGAGATCGCGGATCCGTTGGTGCAAGCCTTCATGGACATCGCCAACGCTGGCTTCCCGCGCCCGCAATCTGTTGAGTTCGCCAACTGGTGGGGCCCCTTCAGTGATGCCTTCACCAAAGTTATGGAAGGTGTGGCTCCTGCTGCCGATGCCGTTGCGCAAGCCTGCGCTGACATGAACGCCGCGAGCGGCTTTTAATTGCTCACTGTAAGGAGGGAGCGTTATTTTCGGGCGCTCCCTCCTTCCCTAATTCCCGGCAGGTTGGAAATGGCGGTCACCGAGAGCATATTGCAATCCGCAGCGAGGTGAAAACCCTTGCGCAAAAAGATTAACCCATACCTCTACCTCATCCCTGCATTGTTGGTCATGGGGGTCATCACTTTTTACCCCATGGGCTTCCAGTTATGGATGTCGTTCACCAATTACGGGATCCGGAATCTACGTTTTGATGCTCCCCCTCCTGACTGGGTTGGACTTGCCAATTACGTCAGAATCCTCACTACAAATCTCGGCCTTGGCAACTTCAGCTTCTGGCGGGTACTGGGTTTCAACCTCTTCTGGGCTTTCTCCAACGTCATTATCCATGTTACCTTAGGCATTATGATTGCAGTTGTATTGAACACGGCAGGGTTGTGGTTCAAAAGGATCTATCGCGTCATTTATATTCTCCCCATCGTTATCCCTCAGATTATTGTGGCTAACGTTTTTCGCAATATGTTTGATCCGGACTGGGGCGCTATCAACCAGGGACTGGCGTTGATCGGCAGTTTATTTGGGCTTTCGCCGGATCTCTTCCATATTCGGTGGATTGCTCAGCTCGGTTATCCCATTTCGGGCATCCCGCTCACGCTTTCGTATTTTGCCCTGCTCATCACCAACATCTGGCTGGGCTGGCCGTTTATGACCATCGTCGCCACCGGGGCGCTGCAAAGCATCCCGCACGAACTCTATGGAGCGGCCGATATTGATGGCGCAAGCGGCTTACAGAAATTCTGGCGCATCACCTTGCCCCTTATCCGGCCGGCGATGGTCCCTGCCGCGGTCTACGGCCTCGTCGTCACCTTTAACCTGTTCACCCTAATCTACTTCCTTTCTGGAGGCGGACCGCTGCGTGAAACAGAAATTCTGCTCACCGTAGCCTTCCGGCTGGTCAACGAGCAAAGGTTGTACGGCCTGGCAGCCGCGTTCAGCGTCTATATCTTCTTTGTCCTTCTCGGATTAACCCTGTTAACTAACTACATTACTCGTGCTACGGAGAGCTATGAGATCTGAGATGTCTGATAATTCCTCCACAAGTTTTGTAACCCGACTGGCCAAGCGGTTCAAGGCAAAACCATCCTCAAGCCGCCGATTGGGCCTGGGGCCGCAACTGCTCCTGCAACTGATTATGTTCACGATTGCAGCGTCGGTCATGTATCCTCTCTTGTGGGTGATCAGCCTCTCGCTTGATCCACGCAATATCCTCCGTCCAACCGAGCTAAGGCTCATCCCGCCGGGCGCTACTCTGGAAAATTACCGCCAGGTTTTCATCCAGCCCACCCCGAATCCAGTCTCCTTGTCAGAACTGGCGTTAAACAGTTTCTCCCTCTCAATAGGGACGGCGATCGTCTCGGTTCTTATTGGTGTCTTTGCGGCCTATGCCTTTTCTCGCCGGCGCTTTGCTGGCCGCCAGGCGCTTATGATTAGTGTTCTGGCCGTTCTGATGCTTCCAGCAATCGCTACCCTGCCAGCCCTTTTCGTCCTGCTTAACAGGGTTCAAATCAGTATTGGCGAGATTCAATTCAATCTGCGCAATTCCCTGTGGGGAGTTAGCCTGGCTGTGTTGTCTGGTCTCCTGCCATTCGCTATCTGGAACCTGAAGGGGTATCTGGATACCATTCCCAAAGACCTCGAAGAGGCGGCTCTGATCGATGGCTGCACGCGAAACCAGGCCTTCTTCCGCGTGACTCTGCCGCTGGCTGTCCCGGCCCTGGCTGTCACAGGCTTCCTGGGCTTCATGGCCACTTGGTCTGAGTTCGCCATCTCCTGGCAGTTCCTGACCAACCCTAAGGACTTCACGTTGGCGATGGGCCTTTACAACATGGTTGGCCAGTTCGCCGGTAGTGTCTCCTGGTCTCGGTTTTCCGCCATGGCCATCTTGTTCGCCTTGCCTGTGTCCGTTGTTTACCTTTATTTGCAAAAGTACATTGTGAGCGGCTTAGCCATCGGCGGCGTGAAGGGCTAGAAAGTGGGCGAGGGAGGAGCATGGTGATTTCCTCCTCGTGGTCCTCCCCTTTGTCTCTTTCCGCCTTTTCCCCTCCTCCCTTTCCGCCCTGGGGGTTTCGTACTGGAGTGGTCGGGATACTATATACCCGAACAAGGGTTCATTCAGTTGTCCGACCGGGGCCTTTACCCCTTTATCCACTACTTACCAAGTAGTCCATAAGAGAACACCTGCTACATAGCAGGCCAAGAGGGAGGAAGAAAATGCCGACAGAGGAAAGTTATTTCCACGCCATTTGTCGAGTGAAGTGCGGCAGCAGAGAGAGAAATGGAATATCTTTTAGGTGCATAACAGACAGGGGCGAGGAGCTTAACGTAAGAATCGATGTATGTTCGGACACCGTCTTGCGCTTTCGCATGTCCTTAGAAGAAGACAATAGTGGCGAGAAGTCGCCCATGGAAACGGAGAAGATCTGGCCTGGGGTAGACTTTGAGGTAATAGAAAATGATCGGCAAGTGAAAATCAAGACAAG